>NZ_JBNDKI010000006.1:0-211874 GCF_050435445.1 Luteibacter sp. 621
AGGGGGACGGCCATGGATGGCCGTTCCTTTTTGACGAGACACGGATGTCTCGTCGAAAAGCCCCTCACGGCGGCCGGTTCGCGGCCGTAGGCCAAATAGGTACATGGCCGCGTAGCGGCATCCTTATCGAACGCTGGAGACCTGTCTGAGCAGCGAGGGTGGGCACCGAGGGCTCTTCGCCCATACGTTCAAGTGTACAAAGCGATGGCAAAGCCGAGCCTCGCGAAGCCGCAGGCGAGCCTTCTCGAGAGCACGAAACACAAAAAGGCCGCGATCGCTCGCGGCCTTTTCGTGTTTCGTGCGGAGGGCTAGCTCAGCCGTTCAGCAAGGCCAGCAACTCCTCGCGGGTCACGTTGCGGGCTTCCGCATCCGTCCGTGCGCGGTACTCGAACGTGCCCGCCTCAAGGCCACGGCCACTCACCACCACGCGGTGCGGGATACCAATCAGCTCGATATCCGCAAACATCGAACCCGAGCGCAAGCCGCGATCATCCAGCACCGTATCGATGCCCGCTTCCGACAGCTCGCGATAAAGCGACTCCGCCGCCTCAGCCACCGCCGCATCATTCTTCGGGTTGATGATGCACACCGCCACGCGCCACGGCGCCATCGTATCCGTCCAGATCATGCCGTTGTCATCATGGCGCTGCTCGATCGCCGCCGCCACGATGCGGCTCACGCCCACGCCATAGCAGCCCATGTACATCGTGCTCATCTTGCCGTTGCTATCGAGCACGCTGGCGCCCATGGCCTCCGCGTACTTCTGGCCGAGCTGGAAGATGTGGCCCACTTCAATGCCGCGCGCCAGGCGCAGCGTGCCCTTGCCATCCGGCGAAGCATCGCCATCGACCACCTTGCGGATATCTTCCACTCGGGTGATACGCGCATCGCGCACCCAGTTGGCGCCTGTGTAGTGCGTGCCATCCTGGTTGCCACCACAGACAAAGTCGGCGAGCAGCGCGGCGCTGCGGTCCACGATGACCGGAATGCTGTCGGGCAGGCCCACCGGGCCGATGAAGCCGGGGCGGGTGCCGGTGGCGGCGAGGATCTGTTCCTCGCTTGCCAGTTCGGGTTCGTCGCCCAGCTCCGGCAGGTGCGACACCTTCACTTCGTTGATGTCGTGGTCGCCACGCAGGCACAGGGCGACCAGGCCCTCCACGCCGCGAACGAGGATCGTCTTGACGGTTTTGGTGGCCGGCACGCCCAGGAACGCGGTCACCTCATCGATGGTGCGCTGGGTGGGTGTATCGACGCGCTTGAGCTCCGCCGACGGGGCGGGGCGCTCGCCGGCCGGCGCCAGGGCTTCGGCCTTTTCGATATTGGCCGCATACGGCGAGGCATCCGAGAACGCGATGTGGTCTTCGCCCGAATCGGCCAGCACCTGGAACTCATGGCTGGCGCTGCCGCCGATGGCGCCGGTATCGGCATCCACCGCGCGGAACTCCAGGCCCAGGCGGGTGAAGATGCGCGAGTACGCGTCGTACATCACCTTGTAGGTTTCGCCGAGCGATTCCGGGGTGAGATGGAATGAGTACGCATCCTTCATGAGGAACTCGCGCGCACGCATCACGCCGAAGCGCGGGCGGATCTCGTCACGGAACTTGGTCTGGATCTGGAAGAAGTTGAGTGGCAGCTGCTTGTAGCTCTTCAGCTCGTTGCGCGCGAAGTCGGTGATGACTTCCTCGTGCGTCGGGCCGTAGCAGAACTCCTGCTCCTTGCGATCCTTCATCTTCAGGAGCTGGCCGCCGAACTTTTCCCAGCGGCCGGTCTCTTCCCACAGATCACGCGGCTGCACCGACGGCATCAGCATCTCGATGGCGCCAGCGCGCACCATTTCCTCGCGCACCACGGCCTCCACCTTGCGCAGCACGCGCAGGCCCAGCGGCGACCACGTGTAGAGGCCCGAGGCCAGCTTGCGGATCATGCCGGCGCGCAGCATGAGCTGCTGGCTGGCGATATCCGCATCGGCGGGAACTTCCTTGACGGTGGCGAGGTGGTACTGGCTGAGGCGCATCGGGCGGATATCGTCGGGGAAAAGCGGAATTATAGGGGGTTATGACTTGCAGTAGAGGGTCATCTGGGCCTGGGTGGTCTCCACCTGGCGCTGTCGGCCGGCCGCGTCGAGCTGCTGGGTGCCGCCCTTGCCGTCGTCCATGCTCACGACCGCTTCCTTCTGCAGCACCTCCATGTTCTTCCGGAGTGAGTCGCAGAGCTTGGCGCGGTTAGCCGGGTTGTCCGCCACCGGGCTGCCCGGGGGCGGGTTGCCAGCCGTGCTGGATTTCGCTGGTGCCGGCTGGGCCGGGGAGGGCGCGTTCACGCCGCCCGTCATCTTGATCTTCTCCACCTTGGCCGAGCTTTCCGGGGGCGGCGAATCCGAGTAGTGGGTAACGCCCTGGGCGTCCTTCCATTTATAGGCCTGGGCGAAGGCCAGCGGACAGACGGCGGCGAGCAGGAGAATGGCGATGCAGCGGCGCATGCGGCGGTACCCGGGCATAGATGAATGTGGGCGACACATCTATCACCCGCTTTCGGACCACGCAAGCGACTGCGTCCCGCTTTGTGCCGGGAATGCACCAACTGACGGTTTACAGCGGGTGGGCTAAACTGGAGGCCCAAGTGACGACTGAGCCGATGAGCGATCCGATCCAAGCCCGGGGGCCCCGCCATCGCGGTATCTACCTCCTGCCGAACCTGTTCACGACTGGCGCCATGTTCGCCGGCTTTTACGCGATCGTGTCCGCTTTCCACGGGGATTTCCGCACGGCCGCCCTCGCGGTGTTCGTGGCTGGCATCCTGGATGGCATGGATGGCCGCGTCGCGCGCCTGACCAATACCCAGAGCGAGTTCGGCGTCCAGTTCGATTCGCTTTCCGACCTGGTGAGCTTCGGTCTCGCCCCGGCCCTCGTGATGTACACCTGGTCGCTGTCATCGTTGGCCGAGTACGGCCGCACCTGGGGCAAGATCGGTTGGGCGGCGGCATTCATCTATGCGGTCTGCGCCGCCTTGCGCCTGGCGCGCTTCAATACCCAGGTGGGGGTGGCTGACAAACGCTACTTCCAGGGCCTGGCCAGCCCGGCTGCGGCGGCGCTGTGCATGTCGTTCGTCTGGACCATGACCAAGTTCGATATCACCGGCGCGGAGGTGGCGTTCTTCACCCTGCCGCTGGCGGTCATCGCGGGCCTGCTCATGGTCAGCAACGTGCGCTACTACAGTTTCAAGGCGTGGCCCAAGGGCGATCGCGTGCCGTTCATCTGGCTGATCGCCGCGGTGCTTATCGTCGTGCTGCTGTTTATCGATCCGGCACGCGTGCTGTTCGCCGGCACGGTGATCTACACCATCTCCGGCCCGGTGATGACCCTGTGGGGCCGCGCCGCCCATCGGCGCCGCGCGCGCCGCCACGCGCGGTCGGTGGAATAGGCCATGGCCGCCATCTCCTCCGAGCGCCGCGAACGCCTGCTCAAGGTCATGGGGGTTACCCCGTGGCGCTTGCGCGGTGCTGGCGTGGCAGTCGCGGCGGAGGTGCCCTATGCGGAAAACGATCCCGCGCCTGATGGCCGCGTGCCTTGCGTCGTCGTGTTGCCGGCTGGCGCGAGCGAGCGTGAACTCGAACTGGTTGGCCGTGCCTTGCGGGCGTTCGGGCCGGTCATGGGCCGCGCCGCGCGGCTCGAAGCGGGGGAACGTGGCCTTGGCCAGGTGCCGGTCGCCGCACATTACCTCGTGTTTGGTGAGGCACAGGCGCGCGCGCTGGGCCACGAATTGCCCGCCGCCGTCATGAGCGCCGCGCAGATCGTGCTCGTCGATCCGCCTTCGGCCCTGCTGGCCGATGCCGCCGCCAAACGGCGACTGTGGAACGGGCTGCGTGCCCTCGGCCGGTCGCTCGGCAGGGGCTAACGCCATGGTTGCCGTCGCTCGCCCCTCGACCGAAGTCCGTGCCATGCGCCGCGAAGATCTCGATGCGGTCGTTGCCATCGAGCACGCCTCGTACGAGTTCCCCTGGAGCGCGGGCATCTTCCGCGATTGCCTGCAGGCGGGGCACAACTGCTGGGTGATCGTGCACGACGGCGAGATTGCCGGCTACGGCATCCTTTCCGTGGCAGCGGGCGAAGCCCATGTGCTCAATGTCTGCATCGGCGATGCGCACCGCGGCCTTGGCTACGGCCGGCGCATGATGCGCCGCCTGGTGGACCTGGCCCGTTGGTACGGTGCGGAGCGCATCTTCCTCGAAGTGCGCCCCTCGAACCCCGTGGCTCATACGCTCTACGAATCCATGGGCTTCACCGAGATCGGCCGCCGCCCAGCCTACTACCCCGCGAAGAACGGCCGGGAAGAAGCGATCGTGATGGCGCTGGAGATGCACATCGCTGATTGAGTGGTGACGCGGCCCGGATCGCGCGCAAGCGCGCTCCTACAGGGCCGCCGCGCTTTTTGTAGGAGCGCGCTTGCGCGCGATGGGTCTGGCCTCATTCCCGCAGCAACGCCATCGGCGACGTCCGCAACACGCGGCGGGTACCAAACAAACCGATCAGCATCACCACGAAGGCAGCGACCGCCGCCGCGCCGAACAGCGGCCACAACGGCGGCACGAAATCCTCCAGGCGGAAGACCGCCTTGCCCAGCCAAAAGCCGGCGCCCGCGGCGCCTAGCCCGGCGGTGAGCCCAGCGACCAGGCCTAACAGTGCGAACTCACACGCCGCGGCAGCGCGAAGTTGCGTGCGCGTGGCGCCGAGCGTGCGCAGCAGGGCCGCCTCTTTCCTGCGCTCCTGGGCACTCGCCGCCAGCGCGGCGGTAAGCACCAGTGCGCCGGCAAGCAGGCTGAAGCCGAGCACCCAGCGCACGGCACCACCCACGCGGTCGACGATTTCACGCACGCGATCGAGCAGGGCATCCACATCGATCAGGCTGAGGTTGCCGTAGTCGCGTGACAGTTTCGAAAGCTGATCGCCGTGGCCGCGCGGCAGGTAGAAGCTGGTAAGCCACGTGTGCGGGATGTCTCCCGCATGCGCTGGATCGACCATCAGGAAGAAGTTCACCCGGAACGATGTCCAGTCCACCTTGCGCACGCTGGTCACCTTCGCATCGAGCGTGCCTTCGCCTACTTCGAAACGCAGCGTGTCACCAAGCTTGAGGTGAAAGCGATCGCGCCACGACGTGTCGACGGAAACCTCCGCACCCGCGGGCGATGCACCCGGCCACTGACCCGCGACGACCTCATTGGCGGGCGGCAGGTCGGCCGTCCACGACAGGCGCAGCTGGCGGTCGGCGGCATCGCGGGCTTCGTCATTTTCGAGAAACGGCAGCTTGTCCACCGGCGTGCCATTGATGGCGGTGAGCTTGCCCACGGCCAGCGGCATCATGTTGGTTTTGGTCGCACCGATCTGCTGCAACTGCTGCGCGAACGCATCGCGCTGGTCTTCCTGCAGGTTCAGCGCGAACCAGTTGGGCGTATCGGCAGGCAATTCGCGGCGCCACCCTTCGAGCAGGGAAGGTGCGATGACGGCGAGCAGCAGGAGCGCGCACAGGCCGAGCGACAAGGCCGTGGCCTGCACCAGCGAAAGGCCACGGCGGCGGGCGAGGGCCGCCAGGCCCAGGCGAAGCGCTGGGTGGGCGCCCGGCGCCACGCGCCGCGCGATGACCAGCAGCAGTGCGGCAAGCAGGGCGGCGATGGCGGCGACACCACCCAGGCTCACGGCCAGGATCCCGGCCAGCTTCGCCGAATCGCTTTGCAGCCAGAGCAGCCCAATCGCCGTGGCCAACGGTACGAGGTAAAGCACATCGAACCGGCGCAGGCGGCGCTGCATGGATTCACGGAACACGGCGACGGGCGGTACCTCGGCCAGGCGCACCAGCGGTGGCAGGGCGAAGCCCGCGAGCACGGCGAGCCCCATCGCGGCCGCGGCGAACGCCGGGGCCAGTGGCAGCGTGGTCGGGATGTTGTCGAACAGCTGGCGCGCGAAATACCAGGCGCCTTCGGTGAGGCCTAGCGCGATCACCACGCCCAGGGCGGCGGCAGGCAGTGCAAGGGCCGCAAGCGTCATGACCAGCAGCGATGCCACCTTGCGCCGGGGCGTGCCAAGCGCACGGAGCAACGCCACTTCGCCTGATTTGCGCCGCGCATAGCGTGCCGACGCCAGTGCGATCGCCACGCCTGAAAGCAGCGCCGACAGCAGGGCAGTGAGGCGCAGGAACGCGCTGGCGCGATCAAATGCGCTGCGCATGCGCTCCTGCATCTTTTCGGGGGTGATCAGGTCGGCTCCGGCGGGCAACGCACCTTCTTCGACGGTTGCACGCCAGCGCGCCACGGCCGCCGGGGGGCCCGACACGAGCAAGCGATGACGTGCACGGCTGCCTACCCCGAGCAGGCCAGCCGCATTGGCGTCATCGAGGTTCATGACAGCACGCGGTGCGAGGGCGAACAGTTCGCCGCCATCGGGTTGGCGCACCAGCTCGGCGGAGGCGACCAGGTCCTGCCCGCCGATCTGTACGCGCTGCCCGGGCTTGATGCCCAGCCCCACCATGGCGCGATGATCGAGGTAGACCTCGCCGCGCGGCGGCCCGTGAGCGACGCGGCTACGGCCATCGGCAGCGCTCACTTCCAGCGTGCCACGCAACGGGTAAGCCGCATCGCTGGCGAGGACATCCAGCAGCTGGCTGTGCTCACCCACGAAGGCCACGCTACGAAACTGGGCGCCGCGGGTCATTCCCAGGCCATCGGCGCGGGCCGAGGCAGCCATGGCATCGGGCAAGGGCGCCGGTGCGGATACGCCGACGTCGCCACCGATGAGTTCGGCGGCACTGGCCAGGATGCCGCGTTCAATACGCGTGGACAGCGTTGCCACGACGCCGAGTGCGACCACGGCCAGCACCAGCGATGCCGCCAGCGTGCGCAGCTCCACGAGGTGCCATTCGCGACGCAGCGTGCGCAGGGCAAGCCGGGTCACGTTCATGCGGGCACCCCAAGGCGCCCTTCGCGCAGCTCCGCCTGGCGGGCGCAGCGCGCGGCCAGGCGCGGGTCATGGGTTACCAGGATCAGCGTGGTCTGGTGCTGCTGGTTCATATCGAACAGCAGGTCGCCCACGTGTTCGCCGGTGTGCTGGTCCAGGTTGCCGGTGGGCTCATCGGCGAACAGGATGCGTGGGCGGTGCACGAACGCGCGGGCCAGGGCGACGCGCTGCTGCTCGCCACCGGAGAGCTGGGCCGGGTAGTGGCGCCGACGGGCCGCCAGGCCCACGGCATCCAGCGCGGCGTGCGCACGGTCGCGGGCGTTGTCGTCGCCCTCCAGTTCCAGCGGCAGCATAACGTTCTCTTCCGCGGTCAGGGCCGGCAGGAGATGGAACGACTGGAAGACGAATCCGACCAGGCGCCGGCGAACGGCGGCGCGGGCCTCCTCATCCATCGCATCCAGGGCCTGGCCATCCAGGCGGATCGTGCCGGCAGTGGGCACATCCAGGCCGGCCAGCAGGCCAAGCAGCGTGGTCTTGCCCGAGCCCGATGCGCCGACGATGGCAAAACTTTCGCCGGCGGTCACCGCCAGGTTCACGCCAGACAGGATATCCAGCTGGCCCTCCGGCCCGAAAACCGACTTGCTAACATCGGCCACTTCTAGAAGAACCCGGGAAGAATCGCTCATGCGTCGTAGCCTTGTCCTGTTGCTGCTTATGGTTTGCTGCGCCATCGCCCACGCGGCGGGCGCGCCGCGGAAGGTGCTGGTGCTCGGGGACTCGTTGTCGGCGGCGCACAACATACCGGTGGAGGCCGGCTGGGTGCGTCTGCTGGACGCGCGCACTTCGAACATGGCGGCGCCGTGGACAATGGTCAATGCCAGCATCAGCGGTGAAACCTCGCTGAGCGGCCGCAACCGCCTGCCGGGCCTATTAAGCCGGGAGAAGCCGGGCGTAGTGGTGATCGAACTGGGCGCGAACGATGGCCTGCAAGGCCTTCCGCTGGGCAAGCTGGCCGAGAACCTGGATGCGATGATTACTGCTGCCAAGGCAACGGGCGCAAAGGTGCTGTTGCTCGGCATCGAACTACCGGTGAACTACGGCCCGCAATATCGCGACGGGCTACGCAAGGTTTACGCCGATGCCGCGGCGAAGCACGGCGCGGCCCTGGTGCCCTTCCTCCTCGACGGCGTGGCGCTGGATCCTGCGCTGATGCAGGACGATGGCCTGCACCCCACGGCCAAGGGTGAACCGCGGGTAGCGGAGAATGTATGGAAAGCGCTTGCACCGATGCTCATGTAATCCACGAAACGTCGACGTTGTCCTACCCAGAATGAATGCTTGTTTTCGGTCTTCACGCTGTTCTCACCGGTCCGGCCGTTAACTCTTCACATTTGTGAATCACCGAAAGGAGAGTGGAGCGATGAGCAACCGCGACGAACAAGCTGGCCTGATCCTCCTCGTTGAGGACAACCGTCAGATCGCCGAAATGGTGGGCGAATTCCTTGAACGCCGGGGCTACTCCGTCGACTACGCGGCCGACGGCGTCAGTGGCCTGCACCTTGCGGTATCCAACAGTTACGACGTGATCGTGCTCGATCTCATGCTCCCGGGCATGGATGGCCTGGACGTGTGTCGCAAGCTGCGCAAGGACGGGAAGAAGTCCACCCCGGTCCTGATGCTGACCGCACGCGACACGCTGGAAGACAAGCTGGTGGGCCTGGAAGCGGGTGCCGACGATTACCTGGTCAAGCCGTTCGAAGTGCGCGAGCTGGAAGCCCGCCTGCGTGCCCTGATCCGCCGCGACCGCCGCCAGGTGTCGTCGGAAGTGCTCACCGTGGGCGACATGACCCTGGATACCGCCACGCTGCGCCTTACCCGCGGCGGCCAGGAGTTGACCGTTTCGCCGATCGGCCTGAAGCTGCTGGCCATCCTCATGCGCGAATCGCCGCGCGTGGTCAGCCGCCGCGATATCGAACGCGAGATCTGGGGCGATACGCTGCCTGATTCGGACACCCTGCGTTCGCACCTGTACAACCTGCGCCGCGTGATCGATAAGCCGTTCGATCGCCCGCTGCTGCACACCATCCACTCCGCGGGTTACCGCCTGGCTGACCTCGATTCCGAGGTTGCCGCCTCCCAGACGGCCTGACCGAAGGTGCGGGACCGGAAGTAATCGATGGAAGGCAGGACATCGCAGGGGGCAGGGCGAGGCTGGCGCGGATCATTCCGCGCCCGCATCGCCATCGTCTTTGGTTTGCAGATGCTGGTGGTGGTCATCGCTTCGTTGATGGCCGCCTATAACGTCGCGCCCCTGGGTGCGGCGCTGGCGATCATGCTCTGTTCGGGCGCACTGGCATGGCTGGCCGTGTCACGGGCGTGGTTGCCCATCGCCGCACTCGCTCGGCTGCTCAACGGCTGGGATCCCGACCACCCCGACATGGAAGGGCTGGCGGCGGAAGAAGGCAAGGGCAAGGGCAAGGATGGTGACGTGGCTTCGCTGGTGCGTGGCCTGCACGGGTTGGCGTCGCGTATCGAAGGCTTCGGCGAACGGGAACGCAACTTCACCCGTGATGCCAGCCATGAGCTGCGCAGCCCGCTCACCGTCATCAAAATGTCCTCCGATATGCTGGCCGACGAAACGGACCTGTCCGAATTCGGCCACCGTTCGCTCGAGCGCATCCGCCGCTCCACGCGGGAACTCGAATCGCTGGTGGAAGCCTTCCTCATCCTGTCGCGTGAGTCCGACCAGGGCCTTGCCGAGGAAGATTTCATCGTCAACAAGGTGCTACGCCAGGAAGTGGACTACGCGCGCGAACTCATCGCGGGTCGGCCGGTGGAGCTGATCCTGGATGAGCCGGCAGCGTTCGCGCTGCATGCCTCGCCGCGTGTATTCGCCGTGTTGTGTGGGCAGCTTATCCGCCACGCGCTGCAGCAGACCGACCAGGGCACGATCGTGGTCACGGTGATGCCTGGCAGCGTCAGTGTCATCAATCCCGCGGTGGATGCGCCGGAGCCGGGTACCCGAAGGCATGCGGCCGTCGACCGGCATGGCTTCGACCTGGCGATCGCGCGGCGGTTGTCGGATCGGTTCCAGTGGCCGCTCGAGTTGCGCGCGTTGCCTGGTGCATCGCGCGTTGCCAGCGTGCGCTTCCCGAACCCGCAGCCGATCGAGGCGTGAGCAACGCTACGCGGTAGGAGCGCGCTTGCGCGCGCTCGCGCGCAAGCGCGCTCCTACAGGTCACGGCACGAGTTTCGCGATACGCTCGGCGGTGAGTGCGCCGCTGAACGCCTTGCGCGAACCATCGGCGTGGATCACCAGGGTGCGCGGCGTCTCGCCACCCCAGGTGGGGTCGATCAGGAAATTCATCCGGTCCGGCGTTGCATCGGCGTAGGCCCGCGACGGCACATCGTCCAGCCTTGCCTGCTTCAGGCGTGCCTCAAGTGCTTCGCGTTCGCGCATCGGGTCGGTCGCGACATAGATGAGCGTGGTGTCCGGGTGCTGGCGCTGGTAGGTGCGGAGCGCGGCCAGGTTTTCCTCGCAGTACGCGCAATCGAGCGACCACAGGGCGAGAACCTTGCTGCCCTTGGCCGGCGGCGCGACAAGCGCCGGGACACTTGCCGAGTCGAGCGGCTGCGGCGCGGCAGCGAACGCCGGTGGCGCAAGCAAGATCGCCGCACCAAGCAGCAGCCGCCTCACTGCAACGCTTCCGTGGGCACCAGCCGGAACTGTCCGCCCGGGTTCCACGCCACGAAGGCGCGGTGATCGTGCAGCACGAACCGGGGCCAGCCCGAGGGGCCCGTGGTATGCGCGATGGCACGCGGCTCGCTGAATGTGATGCCGCCATCATTCGATTCGCGCAGCATCAGCTGCAGGCCGTTCGCCGACATCTGGTGCCAGGCGATCCACACGTGCTTGCCATCCACAGCGAGGTCGGCGTGCGAGGCGCCGTTGCCCGCCACGGTGAACGCATGCACCGGCGGTTTCCCCGGCTGGAGCTGACCGTAAGTGATCTCCGGCTTGCCATCAACGGCGCTGAACCACACTGCGTGGCGCGTGCCGGCCGTATCGATGGCCAGCGAAGGGCCATGGTGCGGGCAGCCCTCGATATGCCATTGCGTAAACGTCGCCCTCGAGACGGCAGGCGTTCCGCCCACCGGTAACGTCGCGAAGGCGTGGTCGCGGATGTTGTCGCCATAGATGGCGCGGAAGAAGGCGTCGATGCGGCCATCGGGCGCGCGCGCGAGTGCGATGCGGCAGCACTCGCAGCTCTGGTCGGTGATCTTCTGCTCGGGCGCGAACGTCGCACCGCGGTCCGTGGACCAGCTGTAATAGGTTGCCGCGCCAAGGTATGGTTTATGCGCCTTCGTCGCTGCCTCGAGATCGCGCTTGTCGATCCACGCAACGATGAGGTTGCCCTTGCCATCCACCGCGAGCGAATCGAAGCGGTGGGTGATCTCCGCCCGGTCGGCATGCACCGTTTTCGGCGCATCAAAATGGGTGCCGCCATCGAGCGAGCGCGAGAACCGCACGAATCCGGTCCACGGGGCCTTGCGTGGTTGCGACCAGGTCACGTACAGCTCGCCCTTCGGGCCCAGTGCAATCTTCGGCCGGTTCTCGCCCTCGGCGTAGATCGGCTCACCCGTGGGGTTCACGATGGTGGAGAGGGCGAAGTCGCGGCCCATGTCATCCGAACGCCGGACGCGGACATGCTCGCCCACGGTATCGACGACCCAGAGGTGACCCGCGTCGTCGATGGTGGCGTCGAATCCAAGCGGGGCTTCGTTACCCATCGCGGCCATGTCGTGGGCGTGCGCGGCAGGGCCAAGCACCAGGAGCAGGAGCATCGCGCGCAAGCGCGCTCCTACAGGGGGGCGCGCAGCGCGCTTGCGCGCGATCGCTTCTCGCATGGTGTTCATCAGATCTCGTCCGGCCGCTCGCGCACGGGATGCTTGCTCAGTTTGCGCTGCAATGTGCGGCGGTGCATGCCGAGGCGGCGGGCCGTCTCGGAGATGTTGCCTTCGCACTCCGTGAGCACACGCTGGATGTGTTCCCACTCCAGGCGGCGCAGCGGCAGGGGGGCGTCCGGGGCGTCGACGAGGTCATCGCCTTCGGCGGGGCCGGCGTCACCATCGAGCAGCGCGCGTACCACGGCGTCGGCATCGACCGGTTTAGCGAGGTAATCGTGGGCGCCACGCTTGATCGCTTCCACGGCCGTAGCGATCGAGGCATAGCCGGTGAGCAGCAGTACGCGGATATCCGGTACGAGCGATTGCAGCTCCGGAATCAGGCGCAGGCCATTCTCGTCACCCAGCTTCAGGTCGAGCACGCAGTAGCGCGGCTGGTGCCGGCGGGTCAGCGCGCGAGCGTCGTCGGCGTTATCGGTGGTGATGACCTCGAAGCCACGCGAGCTCAGGGCGCGGCCGAGCACGCGCGCGAACGTGGGATCGTCATCGACGATGAGCAGGGGACGGCCGCCGGGCGGGACAAGTTCGTTCATGTATGGTCTCCAATGACCGAAAGGGGCAGGCGCAGGCGCATCTGCGCGCCATGCCCGGTATTGCTGGCGGCCAGTTCGCCATCGAGGCGTTCGGCGGTCGCTTCCGCCAGGGCAAGGCCAATGCCCAGGCCCGTCGCCTTCTGCGACAGGCCTAGCGTACCCAGTTCATCCACCTCATCGAAGCCCGGGCCTTCATCGGTCACGGTGAGCACCAGCCAGGGGCCTTCTACGCGGATATCGAAACCGACGAACGCGCTGCCATTGAGCGAGGAGGCATCGACGGCGTTGTTGAGCAGATTGATCAGGGCATGGCGCAAGCCCGCTGGCGAGCGCAGGGCAAGGCGTTCCGCGCCCGGCTCCACGCTCAGCGCTACATCGGCTTCGGGGCGCAACAACTGGAAGCGCTCCATGCACACATGGATGAACTGACCGACCGAGAGCCGCTCGGGCTCCTGCGATAGCTGCGCCTGGCCGAACGCCACCATCTCGCGAAGGATCGTCCGGCAGCGCTCCACCTGGCCCTCGAGCAGGTCCAGGTCGTCGCCCAGCGCGTTATCACCGGCGTGCTCGCGGCGAATCTCCGGCAGCAGCGTTCGCATGGTGGAGAGCGGGGTGTTCAGTTCGTGCGCGGCACCCGCGGCCTGGGTGGCGATGGCAAGGATGCCTTCATCGCGCAGCGCACGTTCGCGTACGCGGTTCACTTCATCCTGCTGCACGCGGATCGCCTTGGCCAGGTTGCTGATGAACACGCCCAGCAGGATGGCCATGATGACGAAGTTCACGCCAAGGCCGGCCACGTACAGGTCGAAATCGAGGCTCTTGTTGCCCAGGGTGGGCAGCGGCAGGTGGTAAGGCACCAGCAGCACGTACGCCACGCCCGTCAGGATCGAAACCAGCGCGACGCCCACGATGGAGAGCGCGGCCGCGGAAAGTGCGATGGGCACCAGCAGCAGGGTGACGAACGGGTTGGACGCACCGCCCGTGAAATAGAGCAGGTAGCCGAGCACCAGCGTATCGAAGGCGATGTGCACGATCGCCTCGCCCTCGCTGATCTTCCATGGCATGCCAAGGCGGAACGAGGCAGCGGCGGCGAATACCGCCAGCACGCACACACCGATCATCAGCGGCAGCAGCGGCACATCGAGCTTGAGCAGGGTGACGCAGGAGAGGATCGCGACGCTCTGGCCGGCGATGGCGCACAGGCGCAGCCAGGCAAGGGTGCGTGCCAGGACAAACGGACCGGAGCGTGAAGAGGGGCTGTGTAGGTGGTCGCTCATGGTCTCTTAAAGCGAAGGGCCGCCCCGGGTGGGGCGGCCCTTGCCGCGTTACAGGTCTTCGTTATGAACCGGCGGTACCGGCTGGACATCGGCCAGCGCATGATCAAGCGAGAGCTTGCGCATGAGCGGCAGCATGGCCACGGCCAGCACCGTGCAGCCGATGCCGACGAAACCCAGCTTGTTGAACAGGCTGGTGTAGATCGGCAGGGATTGCAGCGGATCGTTGATGTCGCTGGGGATCGCGGCGTAGTTCGCCACCACGCTACCCAGGTACTGGGAGACGCCGACAGCCACATAGTAGGCGCCCATCATGAAGCCGCCCATGCGTGCCGGCACGTAGCGGGCGATCATGGCCAGGCCCAGGCCGCTCACCAGGATCTCGCCCAGTGAGTACAGGCCGTAGCCCCAGACCATGTACCAGGACGAGATCTTGCCATCCACGGCGGTGTGGGCGCCCAGGCCGTACATGAAGAAGCCCGCGGCCACGGCGACGAAACCCAGGGCGAACTTGGCGGCGACCGGGAAATCCTTACCGTGCTTGCCCAGTGTGTTGTACATCCAGACAAGGATCGGCGAGAGGATCACGATCCAGATCGCGTTGAGCGACTGAAACTGCTCGGGGATCCAGCGAAAGATTTCGAAGCCGAAGATACCGAACGACAGATCAACGTTGCGCTGGGCGAACAGGTTCAGCGAGGTCGACATCTGCTGGTAGAAGATGAAGAAGAAGATCGTCTGGATGGTGAGCACCAGCGCGGCGATCAGGCCAGCGCGCTCGCTCCGCTCGACCGAGCGGATGAGGTGCGCAAAGATGAACAGGATCAGCACGCCAGCGGCATAAACGCACATCTTGGCGATGGTCTGGTTCTGCAGGATGAGGGCCGAAACACCGATGATGAGGAGGCCGCCGACGATCACGCCGAGGACGTTCTTCATCGGCGGACGGGTTTCGTCCGGCACCGAACCGATGTGCGCCAGGGTGTGGCGCATGAAGAAGTAATTGACCAGGCCAAGGATCAGGCCAATAGAGCAGACACCGAACGCGGTGTGCCAGCCCAGCGCATCACCGTAATGTTCACCCACGTAATCACGGATCCACGGGGTGAGCAGCATCGATATCGTCGAGCCGACGTTCACCGCCATGTAGTAGATGGTGAACGCGCTATCGATCTTGACCGCATCGCCTTCATAGATCTTGCGTACGAGGTTGCCGGCATTCGGCTTGAACAGGCCGTTGCCAAGGACGATCACGCCCAGGGCGACATACAGGAAGATGGCGTTATCGGTGGGCACCCACAGCAGGGCATAGCCGATCATCAACACGACGGCACCGCTGAGCATCGTGCGGCGCGTACCGAGGAATTTATCGCCGATCCAGCCGCCGATGGCGGGGGTGGCGTAGATCAGGGCTGCGGCAGCACCCCAGACCAGGTTGGAGTCGCTTTCGGCGAAGCCAAGCTTCTTGACCATGTAGGTGACCATCAGCACCTGCATGCCGTAGAAGCCGAAGCGCTCCCACATTTCGATTAGAAAGACCGTGCTGAACGACTTGGTCTGTGAAACGGGCGGATTCTGGATTGCCATTTAAATTCCGGACACATTGGAAACAGCGAACGGCCACGAATGGCCGTTCCCGTTGCCATGACCCTGAACGGGGCCACAACCGTTCAAGCGTAATACAAATGGTCCGCCGGGTTGTGCTGCAGCGCCAGAGGGGCGCGGCGATACGCCACAAGGGCCCCGGGGGCCGTAAGCTCGTGCGAAGGCCGCCTGTGGCATCATAGGGGGCCAACCCGAACCCTCCGGCCGCCGAGTCCCATGCCGCAGCGCACCTACCATCTCACCGTCCCGGCTACCCGCCCGGCCGCCCTGCGGCAGGCCTGACGCCATGGCATCGAACGTCCGTCGCGGTCCGCGCGAGATTTACGCGGCTTTCCAGTGGTCCATGAAGGGCCTGAAAGCCTGCTACCAGTACGAAGCCTCGTTCCGGGCGGAGCTTTCCCTGGCGATCGTGGTCATCCCCCTGGGCCTCTGGCTGGGGCAGGGTGGGGTCGAAAAGATCATCCTCATCACCTTCCCGGTGCTGGTCCTGGCGGCCGAGCTGCTCAACTCCGCGATCGAGGCGATCGTGGACAAGGTCAGCCCGGAGTTCCACGAACTGGCTGGCCGGGCCAAGGACATGGGCTCCGCGGCGGTGTTCCTGCTCATGCTCATGGTCGGCATCAGCTGGGCCCTGATCCTGATTCCCCGGTATTTCTGAAGCCGGTTAGTCGCCCGGCCTGAACGGCGCCGGGCGCGGGGGCGCATACGCCCAAAGGCACAATCCGCTGGCGCGTGGTTTGGGGTAAGTTGTGCTCCGCACACCCAAGGAAACCGCTGCCATGAAGACACTCCTCCGTACCTTTGCCCTCGTCGTGTTCGCCGGCATCCTGTCCGGCTGTGGTTACAACTCGATCCAGCGCGAGGACGAGGCCGTCAAGGCCGCCTGGTCCGAGGTGCTCAACCAGTACCAGCGCCGCGCCGACCTGGTGCCTAACCTGGTCAACACGGTGAAGGGCTACGCGCAGCACGAAGAGCGCGTGCTCACCGAAGTCACCGCCGCCCGCGCCAAGGTGGGCCAGGTGCAACTCTCGCCGGAGCAGGCGAACGATCCGGAAGCCCTGGCCAAGTTCCAGGCTGCCCAGGGCCAGCTCTCCGGCGCGCTCTCGCGCCTGCTCGTGGTCAGCGAGAACTACCCCCAGCTGAAGGCTGACGGTTCGTTCCGCGACTTGCAGGCGCAGCTTGAAGGCACGGAAAACCGCATTACCGTCGCCCGCAAGCGCTATGTCGATGCCGTGCAGTCGTACAACACGCTGATCCGCTCATTCCCGAACAACCTCACCGCCAAGGTCATGGGTTACCAGGTGAAGCCGAACTTCAGCGTCGAGAACGAAAAGGCCATCTCCACGGCGCCTACGGTCGATTTCAATAGCACCCCGGCACCGGCGGCCTCGGCCGCGCACTGATGCGCCGGTTCGCGGCACGGCTGCTGCTCGCCTTCGCGCTGCTGGTGCCGCCCCTGGCGGCACTGGCCGATGATGCGGCGGCCGTTCCCAAGCTCACCCGGCACGTCACCGACCTGACCGGCACGCTCACCGCCGATCAGGTGAACCAGCTGGATGCCCGGTTGGTTGAACTGGAAAAGGCCAAGGGCGCCCAGGTCGTGGTGCTCATGGTGCCCACCACGCAACCCGACGACCTCGAGAGCTACTCGCTCAATGTGGCCGAGACCAACAAGGTGGGCCGCAAGGGCACCGACGATGGCGTGCTCTTGCTTCTGGCCAAAAACGATCGTCGCGTGCGCATCGAAGTGGGCTACGGCCTGGAAGGCGCGCTGCCCGATGCCATCGCCTCGCGCATCATCCGCGAATACATGGCGCCCAAGCTGCGTGTCAACGATTACTACGGCGGTATCACGGAAGCCCTCAACGCGATCACGCAGATTGTGCAGGGCGAAACGCTGCCTCCCCCTGTAAACCCGGATGACGGCCATGAGCGCCGCGGCAACGGCGGCGGGCACTTCCTGATCCCGCTCTTGTTCGGCGTGCTGTTCCTGCGCGGCGTGCTTGGCCGCGCGCCCCTCGGCGTGCGTGCGCCCATTGGCGGCCTCATTGCCGGCGGCCTCGGCTGGCTGCTACTCAACTCCCTGTTCTTCGGCGTGCTCGGCCTCGTCGGCGGCGCGCTGCTCATGGCCATCCCCATGGGCGCCGGCCGCTCCATTGGTGGCGGCGGATGGGGTGGTTGGGGCGGTTTCGGCGGTGGTGGTGGCTTCGGCGGTGGCGGCGGGTTTGGCGGTGGCGGTGGTGGTGGCTTCAGCGGCGGCGGTGGCAGCTTTGGTGGCGGCGGTTCGTCGGGGAGCTGGTGATGGATATGCAACGCATCTCGGCCAACCTCTTTGGCGCCTGGTTCCAGATCGGCCGGCAGTTTCCCAAGGAAGCACTCGACGCGATTGCGGCCGGCGTGGCCGCGGGTGAAAAGACCCATCGCGGCGAGCTGCGTGTCGCTGTGGAATCGCGGCTACCGTTTGCTGCGGTGACCGATGGCGTCACCGCGCGCGATCGCGCGGCGGAGCTGTTTGCCCATCTGCGTGTGTGGGATACGGAAGACAACTGTGGCGTACTTCTTTATGTACTGCTCGCGGAACACCGCATCGAAATCGTCGCCGATCGCGGCATCGCGCGGAAGGTGTCGGCGGCCGAGTGGGAAGCGATCACGGCACACATGCGCGATGAGTTCGCCAAGGGGCATTTCCGCGAGGCCGTGCTCACCGGCGTGAACGAGGCGGGTGCGTTGCTGGCGCGGCACTTCCCGGCCGATGGCACGCCCCGAACGAACGAACTGCCGGATCAGCCGCTTCTGCTCTGACGCAGGAGCATGAAAAAGGTTCTTCGCGTATTTCCGGGGCATTTTTTGCGTCGGGCATCGTTATCGGTTCATTCGCTGACGCGAATGCATGTCTCATGCGGCTTCCTCAACCCGGCAAGCCGGAGGCCGCGTAAGCCGCTGGAAGCATGCATTCGCAAAGCGAATGAACCGCCTCAAAGAGCCGGCTGCGCCAGCGGCCCCGGACATGCGCGATGAACCAAAAAAAGGGCCGCCCAGATGGGCGGCCCTTTCTGTGTCCAGCTTGCGATGAATTACAGGCTGAAGTCGTACTGGACCATCAGGCGCAGGTAACGCGGCGTCTGGTAGTACGTCGGCACGCGGTACGTCGTGCTGTAGTAGTTCGTATCCGAACCGTTCTCGCCGATCTCGTTGATCGCGGTCTTCTTGTCGTTGTTGAACAGGTTGATCACGTCCAGCTGCACCGTCACGCCCTTGGCAAAAGCCGGGGTGTAGACGACGTTCGGGCTGATCGACCAGTTCCACGGCAGGCGCTTGGCCGTACCACGCGGCGAGATCTTGCCATCGCAGTAGAAGAACTCCGAGTTGTAGCTCGGGATGCCGCCCACGGTCTCGTCGCCGCCGCCGAAGCAGCTGGTCGGACGACCGGACTCAAGCAGGCCATTCACGCCAACCTGCCATTCCGGGGTGATGCGCCAGCCGCCGTACACCTTGAAGCTGTGGCGACGATCGTTCGGCAGGTAGCCGGTCGCGCCGACCATCAGTTCCGGGTAATCGAACGCGCTGGTGGTGCCGGTATCGTCCTGGCCGTTATCCGACTTCACCAGGCCTTCCGTGTTGCCACGGTTCTTCGACCAGGTGTACGACGCATTGACGTACCAGTTATCGGTGGCCTTCTCAGCCGACAGGGTGACGGCTTCGTAGGTGCGCTTGGCCTTCTCGCCGAACGCCTTGCCCGGGATCGAGACCTGGCGAAGCTGGCCGCTGCCGTCCAGATCGACGTCAACCGTGACCTTGCTGCCCGGGTTGTAGATGAAGCAGCCCGGCATCGAGGACGGCGGGGTGAACTGGTCGCCGTTGGCGTCCATGTCCAGGCCGATCGACTTGCCGTAAGCGTAGAACGGACGCCAGTCGCAGGTATCGTCGATAGCGTTGTTGAGCTTGCGGTAGGTTGCCTTGGCGCCGACCACCCAGTCGTTCAGGAAGTCGTTATCGCTGGTGATGCGGTGCTGGATACCCAGGATGAACTCATCCTGCGAGTACGGCTTCAGGTCCTTCGTGGCGACCGAGCGCGGATCCGGGGTGGAACCGTTCTCGCCGTTCACGATCGACTTGTCGGTCAGCGGGGCGCCGAGGGTCGGCACGCCGGTCACCGGATCGATGGCGGAGTACGAGAAGTTCTGGATCGTGTAGTACGACGCCGTGGCGGCGCGCAGGGCGACGTTCGCGGCGATCGGCAGCGAGTAGCGGCCGGCGGTACCGAAGATCTTGGTGCTCGAATCGCCGAACACGTCGTACGAGAAGCCCAGGCGCGGCTGCCAGATGTTGCCCTGGCGCACGAAGTTCTGCGCAGCACCGTTCTGGTTGTTGAACGAGTCGTTGCGCACGCCGATGTAGGCGAGGAACTTGTCGGTCACCTGCCAGTTGTCCTGCAGGTACCAGGACTTCTGGTCGATCGCGACCGAACCACCGGTGCGGTAGTTGTACTCGGAGACGTAATCCTGGCCTGCCGCATTCGTGCGGTAGTAGTACAGGGCGCCGCCGGCGTAGCTCTGGCCGGAATCGGATTTCCACTTCTCGCGCGAGAAACCGCCCGACAGGTCGTGGTCGCCCACCTTCCAGTCGAGGTCGACGCGGTAAGCGGTACGCTGGTCTTCACCGTTGAAGCGATCGATGGTGCTGGCGAGGTAGCACGAGTGGACCGGATCGGTCAGGCCGCTCTGCGTGCTGCTGCGACGATCGATCACGTACGGGCAACCCTGGTTCGGGCTGTTGATGTTGCCGTCGTACTTGGTGACGGTGCCATCGGCCGAGGTGTAGTCCGAGGAGTTCTTGGACTTCATCTTGCCCCACTGCGCGGTGGCAGTCAGGTCATCGGTGATGTAGCTGGTGTACTTGAACACGTTCACCGCACCGCCCGTCTTGACGTGGCGGTCACCCAGGTAATCGGTGGTGGACGGCTTGCCGTCAGCGCCGATTTCCGAGTTGTAGTACTGGTTGGTCGTGTGCTTGGTGTTGTTCATCCCCGTCCATTCGAGGATGTTCGAGTCATTGATGTTCCAGTCCATCTTGATGAGATAGAACGGATCACTGTACTCGTTACGCTGCGCCGGAGCCGAAGAGGTCGCGCCCGGGTAGGCGGTCTCGGTTTCCTTGTGCGACTGGAAAATGCCGTAGAAGAACAGCTTGTCCTTGATCAGCGCGCCGCCCAGCCAGGCCGAGTACACGTTGTCGTTGTCGCTGTTCTTCTGGTAGGTGCGGTACAGGGTACCGTCCTTGGTGTAGGTGGTCGGCTGCTGCTCGCGGCCCCATGCCGGGGTGTAAACCCACGATGCGCCACCCTTCCACTCATTGGTGCCACGCTTGGTGATCACCGAGGTCACGCCGCCGGTCGAGAAGCCGTACTGCGCGCCGTAGCCACCAGTCTGCACATCGAGCTGCTGGATGGCCTGGAACGGCACTTCCGAGAACGACAGGTTGTTGTACAGGTTGGTAACGTTGAAGCCGTTGACGTAGTAGCTGTTCTCGGCGACCGAGGCCCCACCGAACGACGGCAGGTTGCCGAACGCGGAGTCACCCTTGACGGTACCCGGGGTCAGTGCGGCGACGTCGACGACGTTGCGCGGCACCGGCAGCTTGTCGAGCTTGTCGGCAGTGAAGCTGGTGCGCGACTCGACCGATGCCACGTCGATGGCGGAGAGCGCGTTGGCCGACACGGTCACGGTGTCGAGGGCCTGCGCGCTGGTGCTGCCGCCGTTGGCGGAAGCGAAGTTCAGCTGCGCCGACTGGCCGGCGACGACGTTGATGTCACGGGTCGAAACGGTCGCGCCGTTCTCGATCACGTTCACGCGGTAGCTGCCGATCGGCAGCGACGAGGCGCGGTAATGGCCGTCTGCATCGGCGGTGACGGTGCGCGCAGCGCCCGAGCCGAGGTTCTGGATCTGGATGGTCTGCGAGGCCGAGGCCGTGCCGTAGATGTCGCCAACGGTGCTCTGCGCGAAGGCCGTGCCGGCCAGCAGGCAGGCGCCGAGCGCGGAAACGAGCGCAGTGCGCTTCAACACGCGAGAGCGCGTGAGCAGGGTGGTGCTTGTCATGAGGTCAAAAACTCCCTGGCCCTGCATTTTCAGCAAGGCTGAACAGCTTGTAGTAGCGCCGTGGGACGGCACTCGGTTGTGGGTGTGTGAGGTAAACGGCGTGGGGACACCGACGTCGCGCCCACCTCAGGGCGAATGGCGACGTAACACGAACATAACGCCGTCGTCATGCGACTGCAAGCATTTGCGGCATTTCGTGCACAAACAAGCGGATATCGCGCGTTGCTGCGACGGGGCGCAAGATGAGAGTGGTTCTCAGGTAGCAGCTCCACCGCTGCGTAGGCTTTTCGCGCGCAAGCGCGCTCCTACAGGGCTGCGCGGCTAATTTGCAGGAGCGCGCTTGCGCGCGATCCACGCACTCAGAACCGCTGCTGATACCCGATGTAGAAATACCGGTCGATATCGAACGCAGGGTTATACGGCGGGCTGCCGCCACCCGCGCTGGCCACGTTGTAGTAGAACGGCCCCTTGCGCGCGAACACGTTGTTGATGCCCACGCGTACGTTGCCGTTCCACGGCGTGGTCCAGCGGAATTGCAGATCGTTGAATGCCACGCCGCCCTTGCGGCTCACGCCGGTGACGCCGCTGATTACGTTCAACGTATCCGGCTGGTTGCATTCCACCGTCGTCGACCAGCACGAATCCTTCAGGCCCGAGTAGTAACGCACGGTCCATGTCGCGCCAAAGTGCTTCCAGCCCCAGTCGAGCGAAAGGTTGGAGCGCACGCGGTACAGGCCCTGTACCCCGTTCATGTAGCCGGCGAGCTGGCGTGGTTCCGCGCTGGCACTGCTGCGCTGCGTATAGTCCTTCAGGTAGGTGCTATCGGATAGCACCGTGAATTCGCCGAAACGCGTCTGCGGGAAGCGGTAGTGCATGCCGAGGTCGTAGCCTTCGGTACGCAGCGAGCCCAGGTTGACCAGGCTCTCATCCAGCGAGGTGATGCGACCATCTGCCGCACGCGTAAAGCGCCCGCAATACGTCGGGTCATTGCGGACATAGCAGAAATTGAGGATGTCGCCCGCGAGGATCGGCGTGATGACGTCGCGGATATCGACCTTGTAGTAATCCAGCGTTACATCGAGCCCGTCCATGTACATGGGGCTGTAGACCAGGCCCAGGGTACGCGTGATCGACGATTCTGGCTTCAGGTGCGGGTTGGCGCCCGTGCGGAACGCGGATGGGTTCTGGCCGCCGGTATTCGAAGTGATCTGCGCGCCCGATTGATCGACCTGGCGATAATTCGCCGGCACCCCGGCGGCCGCGCAGCGCGAGCGCACGGCGGCATCGGTGGCCGAGGCGCCAAAGGCGCTGTCGCACGGATCCAGGAAGCTTTCGAAGCTTTCGGCGGAGCCGCCGTAGAGGTCGGACACGGTGGGCGCGCGGAAGCCCTGCGCATAGGTGCCACGCAGCAGCAGGTCATCCAGCGGCTTCCAGCGGAAGCTGTATTTGTTGTTGGTGCGGCCGCCAAACGCGGTGTAGTGCGAATAGCGGGAAGAGGCGTTCACCGCGAGTTCCTGCGCGAAAGGCAGGTCGGCCAGCAGGGGCACATCGAACTCGAGATAGGCTTCGTTCGCGATGTAACCGCCGCGGGTCGGATCGCTCGCCAACTGCGTCGTCAGCCCTGCGGAATCCGCCGGATCGGGTTCGTAGCGCCCATCTTCCCGCCGATGTTCGAGGCCGCCGGCTACGCGCAAGGTGCCTGCAGGCAAATCGACGATGCCGCCGGTGAGGTTGGCGATGACATCGTTGGTGCGGGTGGTTTCGTGCGCGGTGGTGGTTGAGGATACGTAGCGCCACACCGAATCGGGCGTGCCACCCGGGCCGGCCAGGATATTCCAGGGCACGCAGCCCGCCGCGCGGTCGGCGGCATCGGCACAGGCCACCTGTCCATCAATCGTGGTCGTGGCGCCCAGTGCCTTGCGTGCATTCACCAGGTTGATATTGCCGCTGGTGGTGCGGCTGGCGCGATCTTCGGAGTAGGCGTAGGTAACATCCCAGCTCCACGTGTGGTCGCCCCACAGGAACGTGCCCTCCAGGCCGGTATCGGCGTGGAACACCTTCGATTTGGCCCAGGTCATGCGTGGCACTTCCACCGTGCGGCGGAAGAACGACGTGTCGTAGCCGGGGAACGGGTTGTAGGCGTTGGCCGGATCGATATCCAGCCCTTCAGCCCGGCCGGTGGCGCTTTGCAAAGGATAGCCCGCCGCCTGGCTGCGCGTATCGCGCACACCGTAGTTGGCCATGCCGCGCCACGTGATGTCGTCGGTGAGGTTGTAGCGCCCGGTGGCGAACAGGTTGCGCAGCTTGCTGCCCGCGCGGAAGGTCATGTCGCGCTGGGTGTTGTACTTGTCGGCAGTGCTGTCGACATCGTACGGGTGATAGTTCGCCAGGCTGGCGGTATCGGTGGCGCCGTGGTTGATCACGTAGCGGTTTGGCACCCAGCTGCCATCGGCCGCGTAGCTGCCTGCACCCGCCGTGCCCGCAGCGCGCGGATCCACCACGCCACCGTAAGCGCCCATGTTGTAGCCATCCAGCGGGTGGCGTGGGCCATAGGCCGTGCTGGTCAGTGCGCGCTTGTCGTCGTCCAGCGAATCGCCATCTTCGTAGCTGGCGCCCAGGATGATCGATGAGCGCTCGGTGCTGCGGCCCCAGGTGAAGTTGCCATTCTTCTGGGCGCCGTCACCTTTTCCGTTCACGCCGTACAGCACATCGGCCGATGCGCCTTCGAAGCGATCGGTGGTGATGATGTTCACCACCCCACCAATCGCATCGGAGCCATAAATCGAGGAGGCGCCGTCTTTCAGGACTTCAATGCGCTCGACGATGGATACGGGAATGGTGGAGAGATCGGTAAGGCCGCCCAGGCTGGTGGTCCAGCGGCGGCCATTCACCAGCACCAGGGTGCGCACCGCACCCAGGTTGCGCAGGTTGGCGTAGCGGCCGCCTGCATCGTTACTGGATGAAAGGGTGTCCTGCGGGGTGACTTCGGGTGTGCCGGCTGAGGGCATGCGGGCCACGATATCGCCCAGGCTGGTAAGGCCCGTGGCGCGGATGGCCGCACGGTCCATGGTGAAGACGGGCTGGGCGGTTTCGACATCGATACCGCGGATGCGCGAGCCGGTGACGGTCACGTTGACCGGGGCCAGCATTTCAGCGGGCGAGCTGGCGTCCTGCGCCAGCAGGGGGCCGGGCGCAAGGCAGCCGAGCAGGGCGACGGCAAGCACCGCCCGCCGCGCCGCGACGTGGCGCTTCTGCCCACTACTGACGACCATACCCCGACAACCTCCCGATCCCCGCCAGGCACCACCCGGGCCCAGCGATCACGCGAACATAACGCTTGCGGGCGCAAGGGGCAACCGCCAGGGGTCACGGCGGTTGCCCACGCCCGGTCAGGGTGCCGCCGCTTTTGCTCCTGCGCCATCGCCGATATTACGGTCCAGGAAGGCAGCGAGCTTGTTGTAGAGCTCCTCCACATTCTCCGGCTTGACGAAGCCGTGCTTCTCCCCGGACTTGGTCAGCGTCTCGTATGGCTTGTGCGCCGTATCCAGGGCTGCCTTCATCGCCTTGAACTGGGCGAACGGGGCGCGCTCGTCGTCCTCGCCATGCACCAGCATGATCGGCAGGTTCAGCTTCTCGGCCATGCGGTCGGGCGAGTTCGCCACGAGCACGGCCTGGTCGGTACCCAGGGTCATCTGCAGTTCGCTGGTAAGGCTCTTCGATTCGGCGATATCGCCTTTCTCGTACATCATGGGCAGGTCGTAGATGCCCGCGTAACCCACCGCGCACTTGAACATGCCCGGGGCCTTGATCGGCGCCATCAGTGCGGAATAGCCACCGAAGCTGGCGCCGAACACGCACACGCGGTTCGGATCGGCGTAGTGCTCGCTGATCGCCCATTTGACGCTGTCGATCAAGTCATCCTGGAGCAGGGTGCCCCACTTTTTGAAGCCGGCCTGGATGAATTCCTGGCCGCGGCCACTGGAGCCGCGGAAATTCACCTGCAGCACCAGATAACCACGGCTGGCCAGGAACTGGGCATCCTCGTCGTAGGCCCACGAATCCTTTTCCTGGAACGGGCCGCCGTGCGGCAGTAGCACCATCGGCAGGTTCGTTTCGGGCTTGCCCTTCGGGAAGGTCAGGATCGCCTCGATCTCCTGCCCATCGCTGGCCTTGAAGCGCAGCGGGCGGCGCTCGGCCATCTTCGCCGGATCGATCCAGGGCTGCACGGTGAACAGCGCGCTCACCTTGTAGGTCTTGGTGTTGATCAGCATGACGCGGCCCGGATCCCGGTCGCTCCAGATGGCAAACATCAGTTCGCTGCCATCCTCGCTATACGAAATGAAGTTGAGCCCGTAGCCGGGAAACTTCTGCGAGATAGCCATGTGCAGCTTGGCAGTCGGATCCTGCGGGTCCACATAGGTAACCGTCGGCAGGCCCGTTTCAGCGCGGGTGGCAAACGGGCGGAAGGGGGCGGCCGTCCACAGTCCGTTCGAGCTCACCTGGCTGAACGCATCCTTCCGGATGATGCGGGCGTTGCCTCCGTTAGGATCCTGCTCGGCCAGTGCGCCGCCGACGCCATCAGGGCTGTACTCGGCGTAGATGCGGTTGCCACCGGCCGCCTGGGCGATGGGGGTGAACCGTGAAAAGTCGCGGTCCAGGCTCATCTTCTTCCAACCGCCACCCGCATCGCGCTGGAACACGGCCCAGTGGTGCTCCTTGTCCACGCCAAACGTGTAAAGCGGCGTTCCCTGGGGATCGAGCATGAAGCTCATCTGGCCAATGCCGATATCGGCTACCTGCCGGCGTGAACTGCTCTGGGCATCCACGTCGTAGAGCGTGCTGCGGTCGCGGTCGCTCCACGAGGTGGTGCGCATGTAGAAGTGGCCATTGGCCTGCGGTGGGCGCCCTTCGATTTCGGCATAACCCTGGTCAAGGGCGCGCGTCCCCGCGCGCTTGCCCACGGCTTCGGAACCGTAAAGGTAATCCGGGTTCTTGCCATCGATATCGATAGCCATCAGTTCGCCGGTGAACGTTTCGCGCCCGATCGAGCCATCCTTCTTGCCACGCGCTACCACCAGGCGGGTGTTGCTCGCCCAGATGACGTCGTGCGGCATTTCATAAGGCGGCATCCGGATCAGCGAGATCGGCTTGCTCATGTCGCTGGTGTTGAATATGGCCACGCCGTGGGTCTTGCCGTCCGGGTCGTGGAAAGACACCGATACATGCAGGCCGTCCGGCGAGAGATGCGGGTCGGTGATCGGCGAGTGCCGCGCGAAATCCGCAGTCGGGATCAGGTCGGCCGCCAGGGCCGCGGCCGGGCACGCAGCCAGGCAAAGCGCGGCCAGCAACGGCCGAGCGAGGCGAATCGTCATCTAGGTTCTCCCCTTGAAGCATCCTTGTCCGCCATCCCCCCGGATGGCAGTCCGGTTGGCTCTATAGCTCAGTTGCGGCGTCTTCACAAGGCGGCGTGCCGCAAGCGGGGGCGGTACACTTGGGGATCGCCCCTTTGCGTGCCCGTCCATGGCCTCTCCGTTCGTCGTCCAGTTCGATCCCGTCGCCTTCCACGCCGGCCCGGTGCAGGTCCATTGGTACGGCCTGATGTACCTGGGCGGTTTCCTTGGCGGGTGGGCGCTGGGCGAGTACCGCCGGCGCCAGGGGCGGCTGCCGGTGAACTCCGATCGGTTCAGCGACCTGATGTTCTACGCCATGATGGGCGTGGTCCTGGGCGGCCGTGTGGGCTACATGCTGTTCTACACGGCCATCAACTGGATCTGGACCGACCCCCTGGCGATCTTCCGGGTGTGGGATGGCGGCATGTCCTTCCATGGCGGCCTGCTGGGCGTGCTGGTGGCCGGCATGTGGTGGTCGCGGCGCAACGGCGTAAAATTCTTCGACACCATGGATTTCGTGGCACCGTTGGTGCCGCTGGGCCTGGGCCTTGGCCGCCTCGGCAACTTCATCAACGGCGAGCTGTGGGGCAAGCCCACCGATCTGCCGATCGGCATGATCTTCCCGCACGCGCCGGACATGCTGCCGCGCCACCCGAATCCGCTGTATGAGTTCACCCTGGAAGGCGTGGTGATGTTCACCGTGCTGTGGGTGTTCTCGATGAAGCCGCGCCCGCGCTATGCGGTGTCGGGCATGTTTGCGCTGCTTTACGGCGTGTTCCGCTTCACGATCGAGTTCGTACGCGTGCCTGATGCGCAGCTGGGTTACCTTGCGTTTGGCTGGGTCACCATGGGCCAGATTCTCTCGCTGCCGCTCATTGCCCTGGGCATCCTCTGGCTGCTGATGTCGCGCCGCGCACCCTACGCGCCGGTCGCAGCACCCACCGCTACTGCCACCTGATATCGTCCTTCGCCATGCAGCCCTACCTCGAACTGCTCCGCCACGTCCTTGAGCACGGCGCCGAAAAGGCCGACCGCACCGGCACCGGCACGCGCAGCGTGTTCGGCTGGCAGATGCGCTACGACCTGTCGAAGGGCTTCCCGCTCGTCACCACCAAGAAGCTGCACCTGCGCTCGATCATCCATGAGCTGATCTGGTTCCTGCAGGGCGATACGAACACCGCGTACCTGAAGGAAAACGGTGTCAGCATCTGGGATGAGTGGGCTGATGCGAACGGCGACCTGGGCCCGGTGTATGGGCGCCAGTGGCGCGCGTGGCCCACGGCCGATGGCAAGGTGGTGGACCAGATCGCCTGGGTGGTGGAAGAGATCAAGCGCAACCCGGATTCGCGCCGCCTTATCGTTTCCGCATGGAACGTGGGCGAGCTGCCGAAGATGGCTCTGATGCCGTGCCACACCATGTTCCAGTTCTACGTGGCGAACGGAAAACTCTCGTGCCAGCTGTACCAGCGCTCGGGCGATATTTTCCTCGGCATCCCGTTCAATATCGCCAGCTACGCACTGCTCACCCATATGATTGCCCAGGTCACTGGGCTGGAAGTGGGCGATTTCGTGCATACCCTGGGCGATGCACACCTGTATTCGAACCACATCGAACAAGCGCAGAAGCAGCTGGCGCGCGAGCCGCGTGCGTTGCCGAAGCTGGTGCTGAACCCGGAAGTGAACAGCATCTTCGATTTCCGCTTCGAGGATGTGTCGATTGTCGACTACGATCCGCACCCGGCGATCAAGGCACCCGTGGCCGTCTGACCTCGCGATCGCTGCATGGCTCGACCGCATCCTTGTAGGAGCGTGCTTGCACGCGATGAAGGTTTGCTGCACGCGTCGAATCGCGCGCGAGCGAGCTCCTACAGAGAGCGGATCTTCGTTGCGTTGTAGATGGCTATGGTGATGGGCGTCGCAAGCAGAAGCGTTGCCATGGCCTTGCTTACCCAGCCTTCCGATAGCAGGGCCCAACCAAGGCCGGCCGTGGCCATGAGGTTCAACACGATAGGCATGAGCCATACCTCCTGGCGCTTCACGTGACACCGCCGGGAACGTTAGCCGCTGCGTTGCCCGCATCGCGGCGCCGCCGCTTCACCACGAACAGATAGAGCCCGCTCACCAGCACAACGATGGTGAGCCCATCGAGCACCGCCCAAACCACCTTCATGGCAAGCCCGCCGTAATCACCGAAGTGCAGCGGGCGTGCGAGTTCCAGTGTGCGCAGGTACCAGGGCATGCGCAGGGTGGCTGTCACGGCACCCGTTCTCGCATCGATCAATGCCGGGGTGAGCAGATGCGAGGTGAGCGGCTCGTTGCCTTGCATCCATGCGAGGTAGTGATAGGGGCTGCCGAACGGATTACCCGGATAAGCGATGCTGAGGATGGTCATGCCTGGGGCTGCATGCCGTGTGCTGTCCAGCGCTTGCTGGAACGACGTGGTAACCGAACCACGTTCGTCCGATGGCGGCGCGTGCGTAGCGAGGAATGGCTGCACATCGTGCTGCTGCCAGGCCTGGAACAGTGGCGTGGAGAGCTCGTTCATGGCGCCGGTCAGTCCTACCACCACGGCCCAGGCCACCGTACAAATGCCGAGCAGGTTGTGCAGGTCCAGCCAGCGCGTGCGAGCCGACTTGTCGTGCCGCACCGTCCCAAAGCGCAGGCGCTTCATGAACGGCGCGTACAACACCACGCCCGAGACCACCGCCAGCACGAACACGAGGCCCATGGCGCCGAGAAACCATTCGCCCATGGCACCCTGCATCAATGAGGTATGCAGGGCGAGCATCAGTCCGGTGAAGGTGCCTGTCTCGCTGGCGCGCGAGGGCAATGCCTGCAGCAGCGCCCCGCTGCGCGAATCAAACCGCACTGCATGCATCACGGTGAAATCGGCTTTCATCGCGGCGAACGAGGGCACCATCCACACCACGACCTGCGGTTCGTCGTCATCCAGTTGCATGGAGGCGATGACATCGTGTGGATAGCGCTGGCGGGCCGTGTCGGCCAGCGTATCCAGGCTGACCGGTGGCGTATCGGCCGGCATTGCTGCGTAGTGGTGGGGTGCCAGCCACGCGTCGATCTCGTCGTGGAAGACGAGCGGAAGGCCGGTCATGCACAGAAGCAACAGGAACGCCGTGCACGCGATGCTGCTCCAGCGGTGGATGGCCGACCAGCGGCGAACCGACAGGCTCATGCCATCACCAGCGGTAGTTCGCGCCCAGCAGCACCGTGCGCCGCGAACCGTAGTTGCACGCGCTCTGCGAGTAAAGGCACGAGGCAACGTAGCGGCGATCGCTGAGGTTGGAGAGCGTCAGGTAATAGTTCCAGCCCTGCCGCTCGTAGCGCACCCCTGCATCCAGCACCGCATAGGCGGGTGTCGTGAAGGTATTGGTCGCATCGCCGTAGCTGCCACCGACGTAGCGTCCGCCAAGGCTTAGGCCAAGACCCTGGAAATCGCCCGCTTGAACCCGGTAATCAAGCCATAGCGCTCCTGTGTTGCGCGGGATGCCGATCGGTCGCTTGCCCTGTTCATCGGGCTCACGCGTGCGGGTGTTGAGCTGCTGCAGCCACGTGTAGCTGCCAATGATGGCCAGGCCGTCGGTCAGTTGCGCGTGCGCCTCCGCTTCGATACCGCGCGAGCGGACTTCGCCGGTCACGTACTGCAACAGGGTGAGCGGATCCGTCGTCAGCACGTTCTGTTGCACCAGGTGGTACGCCGCCAGGCTCATGAAGCTTTGCTTGCCGGCCGGCTGGTACTTCACCCCCAGTTCGTACTGCTTGCCGGTGGTGGGTGCCGGCGTGCCGCCGCCCTCGAGCGATGCCGTGGCCTGCGGCTGGAACGAGGTCGCATAGCTCAGGTACGGGGCCAGCCCGAAGTCCGTGACGTAGGTAAGGCCCAGGTGGGTGGTGAACTTGTGTTTGGACTGGTCCACCGCGGTACCGGCGATGCTGTCGGTGGTGTCCGCCCTGGCCCAGTCTTCGCGGCCGGATACCAGCGCGCGCCACTGGCCCCAGCGGATGATGTCCTGCGCGTAGGCGCCGGTCTGCGACAGGCGCGTGTGTTGATCCGCCGAGTAGTCCGGTACATCGATGCTGGCGCCATACACCGGATCAAGCACGTCCAGGCCGGGCACACCGAACCAGTTGTAGCCATAGCTCTGGCGATACAACGTGCGCTGGTAGTCGATACCCAGCAAAACATCGTGGGTCGCACTGCCGGTATCGAAATGCCCCTGCAACTGGTTATCTGCCGTCAGCGTGCGGGTGGCTTCGTGCATCGCGAGGGCATAGCGGCCGAGCGTGTGGTCATCCAGGCTGCCGTCGTTCCACGCCCAGCCGTTGACGAACACGGCCTGCAACGTGTCGCGGTTTTCCATGTAGCGGGCGTTCTGCACGAACTTCCAGCTATCGCTGAAGGCGTGCTCCAGGCGGTAGCCCAGCCAGTACTGCGTGCGGCGGTGCTTGTCGAAATCCGGGTCACCTGGGTCGAGGTGGCTGGAGAGAGTGCCGAACGGCGCCGGCTTGCCGGTGCCCACGTAAGGCAGCGTGTTGTAGTAGCCCGCATCGGGATCGTGCTGGTAGCCACCCATGACGGTGAGCGCCGTCGCATCGCTGATCTTCCAGCGAACGGAGGGCGCGAACATCACGCGCTTGTCGTTGACGTGATCCACCTGGGTGTTCGAATCCCGGCCAAGGCCCACCAGGCGGTAATCCACGGTGTCCGATAGCGCATCGCTCAGGTCGAACTGCAACTGCTTGCGAGCGTAGCTTCCCGTCTGTATGCCGACCTCGTGCAGCGGTGTATCGGTCGGCGTTTTGCTGACGAGGTTCACCAGGCCGCCAGGACTCGATTGCCCGTACAGGACCGAAGCCGGGCCATGTACCAGTTCCACGCGCTCCAGCGCGTAAGGGTCCACGGCCGATGCGCCATACGATGCGACGGAGCGGCTGGGCAGGCGCAAGCCATCGAGATACTGATCGACGAGGAAGCCGCGCACATACATTTCTTCCTGGCCACCCCCATCCTGGCTGAAGCCACGCTGCGCGGTGAGGATGCCCGGCGCGTAACGCAGCGCTTGCGGAATGTTCTGCACGCCCTGTGCATCCATCTGGGCGCGCGTGACGATGGAGATTGCCTCCGGCGTCTCCAGCAAGCTGGCGTCGGTCTTGGTGCCGGCGCGGGTGGTGTTGGCGGCGTAGCCCGACTCGTAGTTGCCGTAGACCTGCAGGCCTTCGAGTGTGCGAGTGGATACGCGGGCCGCCGGCGCTGGCGTTGGGGATGATGGCGCCGTGGTGCCGGCCGCCGGGGTCGCTGAGGGAACCAGTGTCCACGCCCCATCCGCCGTGGTGCGCAAGGCGAGGCCGCTGCCCGCCAGCGCGGCTTCGGCGGCGGCCTGGCCCGAATAGCGCCCGTGCAACGGCGCGGCGCGGAGGTTGGCTACCAGCGCGGGATCCACAGCGAGCAGGTGGCCGCTGGTGCTGGCGATACGCATCAAGCTCGCGCCAAGCGGGGCCGCCGGCAGGTCGAAATCGTATACGGGTGCGTCCTGCGCCAGCAGGCGGCAGGAGAGGCAGAGGGAAAGGCCCAGGGTCAGGGCGCGCAGGCGCGCCGGGCGGTGCAGGTGTCGTGGCATGGATAGGCTCGCGGAAGGATCACAAGAGGTACGTCGCAATCCATGTGTAACGAGCCACGCAAAAGTGTTCAGGCCGCGGCATCCTCGTCGCGCGGTTCCACCAGGGTCAGCCAGCGGCTGTAGCGTTCGACGCGGATGGGCAGCGTCGCTGCCAGCATGTCCAGCGCCCGCTCGGTATCGTCCAGCGGGAACAGGCCCATGACGCGCAAGCGGGCGGCGCGTGATGCCACGCGGAGCAGTCCGGTTCGGTAGGGCCGTAACGCATCGATGACCTGGCCAAGCGACTGGTCACCGACTTCCAGCACGCCGCGTTGCCAGGCGGCCAGCGAGCGGGCATCGCGGTCGGACGCGTCGATGCCGTTCACGCCCAGCCATGCTGACGACCCCGCCTGCAGTGAGATCGCGTGTCCATTGGGGGCTGTCGCGACCAGGGGGCGGTCGATCGCGGCCACAAGGCTTCGCTCGTCATCGCGGCTGACCATGAACTGGCCGCCGTCGCTGGCAATGCGTGCTTCGCCGCTGCGAACCAGGAACGGCAGTCGCCCCGCGGCAGCATCCACGAGGGCGGCGCCACGCTCCAGGCGCAGGCCACGGGATGCCGGGCTGACATCCGGCACCGCGCGTGAGCGTGCATTGAGTAGTACCGAACTCCCGTCGGGCAAGGCAAAGCGCTGCCGTTCGCCGGTGTCCGTGGCGAGGGCCGAACCCCGGCCATCGAACCAGCGGCCGGCCGAAAGCACGAGCGCGCCTCCGGCACCCAGGCCCGCCAGGGCGAGGCTGCCACGCAGGAAGCGCCGCCGGGCAGGTGCCTTGACCAGGGCCTGCCGCAGCGCTTGCACGGCTGCGCCGGTGTTGCCCCCGGCACGTAGTGGGGCGAGCGTGGCGTCCAGTGCGTGGCCTACGCGCGCCCATGCGGCGGAGTGGTCTGGGTGCTGGGCCAGCCAAGTATCGAAACGGTGCTGGTCGGCGTCGGTCGCTTCGCCCGAGCCGAGCCGTACCACCCAATCGATCGCTTGGCGGGTGGCGGTATCGTGCTGTGTCACGGGGCCACCGCACAGCAGCAGGCGATGCCGCGCGCCACATGCCGGCGCACCGTCATCACCGAAATATTAAGCCGCGTAGCGATCTGGGCGTAGGTCAGCCCATCCAGCTGGCTGAAGAGGAACGCCTTGCGGGCGGTGGCTGATAAGCCATCAAGTGCGCGATCGATGCGTACCAGGGCTTCCGTAAGCATGGCCTGCTCATCCGCCCCGATGGCATGCGTATCGCCGATCTGCCGCACGGCATCCAGGTAGGCCTGTTCAAGGTCGCGGCGGCGCCAGAAGTGGAACAGCAGGCGCCGCGCGAGCGTGGTCAGGAACGCGCGCGGCTCCCTGATGCTGGCCAGGTCGGGTTGGGTCAGCAGTTGCACGAACGTTTCCGCGGTCAGGTCCTCGGCATCCTGCCGGTGCTGCAACCGGGCCTGCAGCCGCTGCAACAGCCACGGCTGGTGTTCGCCGTAGATGCGGTGCGCATCGGCATGGCCGGGGGCCGGGGAGGGGAGGAGCCGGGATCGCATACCCAATTGTAAATGGGAATGGTTCGCAGCTGGAAGGGCGTGTTGGTAGCGCCAAGGCTGGCCGGGCTCGCAAGTCAGGTACCCTGTGGAGCATCCAATGTCGACAAGACCGCAGATTAATGCGAGATCAGGCCAAGGTGTTCTTTCAAATAGAGCAGGATGAGGACGGATATCCGGGCGTCGGCACTGAATCCGTATGGGCTCTGCCTGATCAAGACGAGCGGCTATTCACGTTAGACAACATTCCCTTTTTTGCTGTCGATGCGAATCTCGGTGATGTCGTGTCAGTCGATGAAAGAGACGGCGTTCTGTGGTTTCGCCAGATTGTCCGTGCGTCCCCGCGTTCTTTGATGCGGATTGTCTTTTTCGACCTCGCGCAGAAAGATCGTGTTGATCGCGAACTGACGCATCTCGGATGTCTGACGGAATACTGGGAGGATCGGAAGCTTCTAGCGGTCTCGGTTCCGAATAGCTTGGTGGGCCATGTTGAAAGATTCCTCGACATGGAAGCAGCGACCGGCTGCCTTGATTATGAAGAACCGATCGTTCGAGGCTCCGGCGAGGCTTGAGTTGCGATCTGCGTCGAGCTGTCAGTGGCCGACGTGGGGTCATCAACGCGATCTTGTCAAACTGGGATGTGTCCATGAACTTACAGATCCGCACCGTCCATGTACCCGATCTCACGACCGTCGTGGCTGCCCTTGCATTCCGTTTGTGTGACGTTGACTGGCATCTGGCGGACATCGATGCGCTCCCCCATCGCGACGGGCTGAAGGGTGGGTGGGTCACCGGGATGGACCTGGAGGCTGAACTGGAGTGCGAGGCGATTCAGTTCAAATGGGGAGTGTTCGATGCTGTACCGCGAGGGTTTCGCAGCCCGGTTGCCGTTGAACCATGGGCCGATGGAAACGCTGGCTTGTGGGACGAGGGCGTTGGACCCCAAATGGCTGAAGCGCTGTTCGAGATCGTGTTCTGGGATAGCACATCCGTGATGCTGTTTGGCATCACCCCAGAGCAAGCAGCGTCAGTGGCCGCGACGTTCGGCGTAGAGAACGTATTCACGCGATTCGTGTAGGTCCGATAGCAGAGGGCGGCGCGCTCTGAACGATATCGGCCCCCGAAGACGGCTTGTAGGAGCGAGCTTGCGCGCGATGGGTGCTTGCCGCAAGACCGTATCGCGCGCAAGCGCGCTCCTGCAAAAGTCGGGCTAGGCCTTTGGCCCGCGCAGATACTCTTCGTCGGTCACTTTCTCCAGCCAGGTCACCGCCGAGCCATTCAACGTTTCCTGCACGGCGATGTGCGTGAGCGAGGTGGCCGGCGTGGCGCCGTGCCAGTGTTTGTGGCCGGGTGGGCAGACGATGATGTCGCCGGCGTTGATCTCGACGATCTCCTCGCCCTCGCATTGGGTCCAGCCCTTGCCTGCGGTCACGATCAGGATCTGCCCCACCGGGTGGGTGTGCCAGGCGCTGCGGGCGCCCGGCTCAAAGGTGACGAACGCACCGGAGACGGTCGCCGCACCTTCGCCCTTGAAGGGCATGTCGATGCGGACCGTGCCAGTGAAATAGTCTTCCGGCCCTTTGGCCGACGGCTGCGAGCCATTGCGGATAAGTTTCATGGGGTGCTCCACGGAGAAATCAGGGGACGGCGGGCAAACCAGGTTCGGGGGGCAGCACTTCACCGATGATGCGTAGCGCGTTCAATGTGCGCGGGTAGCCAATCAGTGGCAACAGGTGGGACATGACAGCGATCAACACGGCGCGGCCGTTGCCTGCGCGGGCATTCGCGGCCACATGGGCCTTCAGTTGCGGTTCGCATCCACCCAGCGCCGCCAGTATGGCCAGCGTAAGCAGTTCGCGAAGCGGTACGCTCAGGCCTGCGCGGGCGACGTGGTCGCCAAAGCAGTTCGCGGAAAGCAGCGTTTGGATATGCAGGAGATCAGCCGGCGAGGTCGCGTAAAGCGTCTCTATCGTCTCGGCGCCAACGATCTGCTTTTGAAGGGCGAGCCCTTTTTCCTGGCGGTCGTTGGCGTTTACCGTGGCGTAGCCCTCGTGCGTGGCGGGCAGGCCGTTTCGGACGAGGAAGGCATTAAGCACGCCGAGCGCTTCCAGGGCTTTCCCCATGCCAGCATAGGGCACCGCTTGATAGACCACTTCCTTCAGGGTCGCGATCTCCAGGCCGGAGGCCTGCGCTGCATCAAGTAAAACGGCAAACTGGCGCATGCCGCCGCTTGCCACCATGGCGCCCAGCTGCACCACAAACCGGGTGGGTTGGTCGATGGACGAGGAAGCGTCGATATCGTCGGCAACGCGGGTGGCGATCGCCGCGAGTTCAGGGTCGGATGCTTGCAATACCACCTGCATCGCGTCGGTGAGAGTGTTCATGGGTAAGCTCGCCTATGATTCAGGGAACGGTATAGCCGCCATCGATGGCGATGGATTGCCCGATGATGAATTCGGAGCCGGGGCCGCACAGGAAAGTCACCAGGCTGGCGATCTCATCCGCGCGGCCCAGGCGGCCGATCGGCTGCACGCTGGCGACATCGCTCATCTTCAGCTCGCCGACTTCAAACATCTTTGCGACCATCGGTGTATCGATGATGCCGGGGCATACCGCGTTGATGCGGACACCGCGCGCTGCGTATTCCAGCGCGGAACTCTTGGTGAGCCCGATGACACCGTGCTTGGCAGCGTGATAGATCGCGCGGTTCGGCAAGCCCACCAGGCCGCCTAGCGACGAGCAGTTGACGATGGCGCCCGAACCCTGGCGTCGCATCTGCTGCAGTTCGTACTTCATGCAGTTCCATACGCCCCGCAGGTTCACGGCCATGGTGCGATCGTATTCTTCGCTTAGTGCATCGGCCGTGTCGGCGCTCGGGGTCTGGATGCCCGCGTTGTTGAACGCGGCATCAAGGCGGCCGAACACTTCCACCGTCTTCTCGACAGCAGCCTTCGCTGCGGCTTCGTCGGATACATCGCACTGCAAGGCCAACGCCTGACCGCCCGCTGCCGTGATGCGTTCAACGGCAGCCGTAACGGCGTCGTAGTTCACGTCGGCTAGCACCACGGCCGCGCCTTGTTCGGCGAATGCTTCGGCGGTGGCCAGGCCCATGCCCATGCCGGCACCGGTGACGAAGGCGACTTTGCCCTTGAAGGAACTACTCATGACTGTGACTCCGGAATGGTTGGGAAGCGACCGCGCGTGATCGTTCGCGGCATCCCTGATGTGTGCCTGGAAGCAGGTCTTTTTAGCAACGCAATCGCCCGGGATTAAGCCCATGGAAGCGGTTGGGCCTATGAAAGCGGTTCATGAATTCCTTGCGCGGCTGTTGAGGGCGCGCCATACGGTTCATGAGCCCTGCTCATAGCGTCAATCGTTCCTGGCGGCTTTATCTGGGCGCCGGCGTCGATACGCTGGTGGTCGTCGTTCGGGGCGAGTGGTCTCGGCACCTCTGGATCTTTTTTGAATGAGCGGAACCTATGGCCCAGCGCCTCGATCAACCGTGCTCACAAAGGGCGAGGCTATGAACACCCGTAGGCTGGGCGGCCACGGGCTGTTCGCCGAATACCGGTTCATGGCCGTGCTGAGCCTGCTCATGGCATTCGCTTCTATCTCAACCGATCTCTACCTTCCGGCGATGCCGGCCATGGCGCGCGAGCTGCATATCGCCCCAGGCCTGGCCGCCATGACGGTATCCATGTACCTGGTGGGCTTCAGCCTCGGGCAACTGATGTGGGGCCCCCTGAGCGATCGCTTTGGCAGGCGCGCGCCGCTGATGGTTGGCTTGGTGGTGTTTGCCATGGGGTCCGCTGGCTGTGCCCTGGCGGGGTCCGCGGTCACGATCGTGGGCTGGCGCGCGGTGCAGGCCATTGGCGCCTGCGCCAGTGTCGTGATTGCCCGGGCCATGGTGCGTGATCGCTTTGAGGGCACGCGTGGTGCGCAAGTCATGTCCACGCTCATGACGATCATGGCGCTGGCGCCGCTGCTGGGCCCTGTGATCGGCAGTGCCGTGCTGGGGTGGGGCGGGTCGTGGCGCCTGATCTTTGCGATCCTGGTGGTCACGGGCCTGGCCACCGTGGTCGCTGTGTGGACGTTGCCGGAGACCCTTCCGCCCTCGCGACGTGAGCTGGGCAACATCGGTTCGGCGTTCAACGCGTACGGCATGCTGCTGCGTCAGCGTCAGCTGCTGGCTTTTGCCGGTGCGCTAAGCTTTTTCTTTGCCGCCACGTTCGCCTACATCGCCGCGTCGCCCTTCGTGTATATCGCGTACTTCAAGCTGTCCCCGGCGACCTACGCGCTCATTTTCTCGGGCGGCATCGTGGGGATGATCGCGGCGAATATCGGCAATCGGCGGCTTGTCGGAGCCTGGGGGCCGGAGAAACTCTTGCGCGCTGGATCGATGAGTGCCGTGGCCGCGATCGCCGTGATGGTTCTTACGCATGCGCTGCATATCGACAGCCCGTGGGCCGTACTTATCCCGGCCATCGCTTTCGTTGGCACCACCGGCTTCATCGTGGCGAATGCGGTAACCGCGGCATTGGCCGCCTATGCGCGAAGTACCGGTGCGGCATCCGCGCTGCTGGGGGCCCTTCAGTACGGTGGCGGCATCGTCGGTGCGGCATCGGTCGGTGTTTTCGCCGATGGCACGCCAGGGCCCATGATGGATGTGATGCTGGTTGCCGCCGCGGGCTGCGCGCTCTGCGCGTTCATGGCACACCGTGGCGCCAGCTCAGCGCGGGTAGCGGAGCGCATCGACTACCAGCCGCAGCGCCGGTGACGATTGGCGGCGGCTAGGGTAGTAGGCATGCAGGCCGGGCCAGATCGGTGACCAGTCGCGCAGCAGGTACTCGAGGTTGCCGGCCCGGACATGCGGTTCGGCCAGGTCTTCGGGGATGAACGCCAGCCCGAAGCCCGCTACGGCGGCATCGACCACCTGCAGAATACCGTTGAAGTTGAGCTGGCCATCAACGCGGACCTGCACTTCGCGTTTGCCTTTCTCCAATTGCCACGCGTAGAGGCCCCCGTACGAAGCCAGGTGCAGGTTGATGCATTGGAATTCGGTAAGGTCCTGCGGTGTTTTCGGGCGGATCCGCTTACCCAGGTATGTGGGCGAGCCGACCACCGTCATGCGGATGTCTGGCCCGATACGCACGGCGATCATGTCCTTGGCTACCTGGTCGCCGTAGCGGATGCCGAGGTCGAAACGCTGGGCCACGATATCGGTCAAGCCGTGATCGATGATCGTTTCGATCTTCAGATCAGGTTGTAGCGGAAGCAGCCGCTGCAAGGTTGGCCAGAGCACGGTGTGGAAAGCGTAGTCGGCCGTGGTGATGCGCAGTGTGCCGGTGAGCTTGCCACGGAGTTCGCGAATGGCTGCCACTTCCGCATCGATCTCTTCAAAGCGCGGTGTGATCGAGGCAAGCAACCGTTCGCCGGCTTCCGTGGGCGCAACGCTTCGTGTGCTGCGTGTAAGCAGCCTAACATCGAGACGTGCTTCCAGCTGGCGCATGGCATGGCTCAGCGCCGACTGCGAGACGCCAAGCTGCGCGGCCGCACGCGTGAAGCTCTTCGCCCGCGCCACCGCCAGGAATGCGACCAGATCGCCGTAGTTCTCGCGAGCCATTAATGAGCATTCCTCATGGATTGATTCGCACTATAGCTCGATGGCTCACTCGGGCAAGCTGAGAGCAGGGGTCGTCGTGCCACACGTCGATCGTAGTAGACGACCGGTCTAATTCTGTGTACAGTCCGTACCCATGAGCCCAGCCGCCGCCACCACCGAATCCTCCGACGTTCGCGAAAATATCCTGGCGACGGGGCAGCGGATTATGGGTGCGAAGGGCTTTTCGGCGGTCGGCCTGAACGAAATCCTTGTTGCCGCAGGCGTGCCCAAGGGCTCGTTCTACCATTACTTCGGATCGAAGGAAGCGTTCGGTCAGGCGATCCTGGAGGGATACTTCGAGGATTACCTGACGGATATGGACCGGATGTTGATCCAGGCCGGCGGTACGGGCGCAGAGCGCCTGGTATCGTATTTCCAGGCGTGGGAAGCCAATCAGTCCTTCGAGGATTGCCAGGGTAAATGCCTGGCGGTGAAGTTGGGCGCGGAAGTTGCCGATCTCTCTGAAGCCATGCGCGCAGCGATGAAGCGCGGAACGGCAGGCGTGGTCACGTATATGGCGCGGGCGATCGAGGCCGGTGTGGCCGACGGTTCGCTCACGGTGGAGCAGCCACCGGTAGAGGTTGCACAGAGCCTGTACCAGCTGTGGCTGGGGGCTAGCATCATGGTGAAGGTCGTTCGGAATACCGAGCCCTTCCGTTATGCCATGACGACCACGCGACAGGTTTTGCACCTCCCCTCCTGAGGGGAGGGTTTCAGCAGGCACTTCGTTGGAGTGTCTTTTATCGGGTCGAATTACTAGACGACCGGTCTACTAAAATCAACACAGGAACCTCCCATGAAAGTGCTTATCGTTCTGACCTCGCATGACGAGCTGGGCAACACGGGCCGTAAAACCGGCTTCTGGCTCGAAGAACTGGCCGCACCGTATTACGCGTTCAAGGATGCCGGGGTCGAGGTGGTACTGGCGTCGCCCAAGGGTGGCCAGCCGCCGTTGGATCCCAAGAGCAACGAGCCCTCATTCCGCACCGATCTTACCCGGCGCTTCGAGGCCGATGCCGCGGCTAACGCGCAGCTGGCCAACACGCTTCGCCTCGATAGCGTGGCTCAGGCGGAGTTCGATGCTGTGTTCTATCCCGGTGGTCATGGTCCTCTGTGGGACCTGGCAGAAGATGCGCATTCGATCGCCCTTATCGAGTCGTTCATTGAAGCGGGCAAGCCGGCTGCATTGGTCTGCCATGCACCTGGCGTACTGCGCCATGTCAAGGCAGCCGACGGCAAGCCGCTGGTGGAAGGCAAGCAGGTCACCGGCTTTACCAATACCGAGGAAGAAGCCGTGGGTCTCACCAACGTTGTGCCGTTCCTGGTCGAGGACGAGCTCAAGGCGAAGGGCGGCATCTACACGAAGGGTCCTGATTGGGGTTCGTACGTGGTCGCCGACGGCCTGTTGATCACCGGTCAGAACCCGGCCTCGTCCACCGAAGCGGCGGCCGTGCTGATGAAGCAGCTCTCGGCGTGACGGCCATCCGTCGCCGTTTGGGCCTCACACGCGATCCCAAAAGGGCGGCGAACCAATCTGCTCCAGAAGAAAGTCCATCACCGTACGCACCTTGCGGGAGCGAGAGCGATTCTCGGGGGAGACGAGGTGGATTCCAGGCGGTTCCGCCTCCACCGAGCCTTCCCAGTCGCTCAGCAGTTGGACCAGGCGGCCTTTCCTGAAGCTGCCCGGATGGAACAGCCACGTGGGGAATAGCACGATGCCCAGCCCCGCTTCAGCTGCCGAAACGAGTGCCTCGGCGTTATTGCTTTGGAAACTCCCCTCCACGTCGTATGCGTCGTAACGCGTACTGCCATGGCGGCGGAAGTACCAGCGTTGCGCGCCACGGTGCCCCCGATAGACCAGGCAGTTGTGCTGGTCCAGCGCCTTCGGGCTATCGGGTGCGCCGTGGGCCTGCACGTAGCTCTGGCTTGCACACGCGACGTAACGCTGGGGGCCAATCGCGCGCGCAACCAGGCCGGAATCCTCGAGTGTTCCAACGCGCACGGTGATGTCCGCGCCTTCCTGCACCGGGTCGATAAACGCGTCGGTGAGGGTGAGTTGGACGCTGAGTGCGGGGTGGGTTTTCTGCAGCTGGTTCAGCAGCGGCGCGATATGCAACCGGCCGAGTGCAACGGGCGCATTGATGCGGAGCACGCCCTTCAGTGCGGCATCCGTATCTGCGTCAGATGCCTGTTCCGCGGCCCGATCAAGCAGATTGAGCGCTTCGCGAACCATCAGGTAATAGCGCTCGCCGGCATCCGTGAGGCGAACGGCCCGCGTGTGCCGGTAGAGCAACTGTTGCCCCACCTCCTTTTCCAGCGCGGCGATCTGGCGGGACACGGAGGAGGCGGGCACGCGAAAGTGCCGCGCGGTGGCAATGAAGCTTTGGGTGGCAGCGACCATGGCGAAATAGCGGAGCGCATTGAGCTGCATGAAGTTGCCCGAATCGCAATGATGTTTTTCATTTTGCCCTAATTGTTCCCGATTCGACATCACCCTACGTTGGCGGTTCCCCCATAGCGGAACCTAGGACGTGAAACACATCTGGTTACTCCCCCTGGTCGTCGCGGCCGGGATGGGCCTTTCGGTCGAGGCGGGGCTGCTCGGCCCGCTAGGCGAGGAGGTCGGTCACGGCTGGGCCGTGCTGGGCATCTTCGCCCTTGGCTCGTTGCTGCTTACCTTCGGCCTGATCTTCGGCCGCCCGCGGCTTGCGCTTATGTTTGCGCAGCCCCGGTGGCTCCTCACGGGCGGCATCCTTGGCCCGATCTATGTGGCGGCACTGACCCTTGCGACCCCCGTAGTGGGCGTCGGCCTGACCATGGTGGGCATCCTGTTCGGGCAGGTCGCGGCCAGCCTGGTGATCGATCACTTCGGCTGGCTAGGGAGCGCGAAGCGAGCGGTCGACGGACACCGTGTCGGGGCACTCATCGCCATCCTGTTGGCCCTGTGGCTCATTCACTAAGGAATCGCTTCATGCTGCTTCTCATGATCTTTCTCGTCGTGCTTAGTGGGGCGACGCTTTGTGCGCAATCGGCGATCAACGGCCGCCTTGGTTCCCATGTCGGCGTGCTCGAGAGTGCCTGGCTCACATTCACGCTTGGCGCCATGCTGAGTTTTCTCTACGCATTCCTGTTTGAGCCACATCATGCGTTCACACTTTTCAGCGTGCCGCGTTGGCAGATCACCGGCGCGTTCTTTGGCGTCGTCTACATGCTGGTGATTGTGTTTGCCATTCCGCGGATCGGGACCGCGGCGGCGACTGTCGCCGTCATCAGTGGCCAGTTGCTCATGAGCCTTCTTATCGATCACTTCGGTTGGCTGGGCAATACAGTTATCAGGTTGAATGGCGCACGCTACGCGGCGATGGCGCTGCTCGCGGTTGCGCTGGTGTTGATCTACCGAAGCAATACCCGGTTGCGGCGCGAGAATGCCGGACCATGCGTGGACATGTAGGGGCGCGCTTGCGCGCGACGAACGGTTGTCGCGAGCACCCATCGCGTGCAAACACGCTCCTACAAGGGTGTCGTAGCCGACGCCACCTGCCCGAAGTTATCGCGGTAGGCCGATGGGGAAATGCCGATACGCCTTCGAAAGGCTGAGCGAAACGTTTCGACGGATGCAAAGCCACATTGCTCGGCAATCTCACCCAGGCCGCCGTTACTCTCTTCGAGCAGGGCACGCGCGTGTCGCAGGCGTTCCTCCAGAACCCAGGTAGCCGGGGTGACGCCCACTGTCTCGCAGAAACGACGGTGGAAATTACGGGCACTCATCGCCGCGACGCTTGCCATGTCGTCGACGGTGATGGCCCGTTGGAGATTGGCCCTGGCCCAATCGAAGATGCCGTCGAAACGATCGTGTCTGCGTTCGACGACCGCGGCCGGCACGTATTGGCGGGCATCGCCCTGGCGGTGGGGAAGCATCACAAGCCGCTGCGCGACCTGGTTAGCGATACGGCTTCCATGGTCCTGCCGGATGATGTGCAGGCTGGCATCAATGCCAGCAGCGCTTCCCGCGGAGGTGATGACCCGGCCCGATTCCACGTAAAGCGCATCCCGCACCAGTTGCGCCTTGGGGAAGAGCTGCGTGAAAAGCGCTTCGTAGCGCCAGTGCGTGGCGGCTTCGCGTCCATCCAGAATGCCGCAGTGCCCGAGGAGGAACGCGCCGGAGCAGATGGACAGAAAGCGTGCGCCGCGCGCGTCGGCGCGCTGCATGGCGGCTTTCAGTGCCTTGCCTGGCAGCACCTCGGGCCCGCTCCAGCCGGGCACGATGATGGTATCGGCGTCATCCAGCAGATCGAGCCCGCCCTGGGCGCCCACCTGCAGGTTGCCGATGGCGGTGCGTGCACTCTTGCTGACACCCGCCACGTGGAAGGCATACCACGGCGCTGTAATTTCTGGCCGGGACAAGCCGAACAACTCGGCAGCAATGCCAAATTCGAACAGGCAGAGGTTGGGATAGGCGAGGGCGACCACCCGATGAGGAGCTTGCAGCTTGGCAGATTTCCACCGCTTCTTGTCCATGCTGCCAGTGTATCCCGTTCGCTGGTGAGCGGACACTATGGCTATCACCTACCCGGAGCACCCACATGCCTAGCCCCGCCTTTCAATTCAACGCGGCCGACTCGGCCTCAGCCCTGGTGCACTTCCAGAGCAAGCTGCACTTCGAGACCGACTGCTGGGATGTTCATGCCTCGCTGGCGAATGGCGTTGCGGATTTCGTCCTGCTCGACGTGCGCTCACCCGATCTGTATCAGCGGGGGCACCTTCCCCACGCGCAGAACCTGCCACACGGCAAGATCGTGGCGAGCAAGATGCAAGCCTTCGCACCAGATACCCGGTTCGTCGTGTATTGCGCGGGCCCGCACTGCAACGGCGCCGATAAGGCGGCGGCGCGGCTCGCGGCGCTCGGCCTGCCAGTCAAGTTAATGATTGGCGGTGTCACGGGTTGGCTGGATGAAGGGTTTGCGCTCGAAACACCGGGAGCAGCGGCGGAATCCGCATGATACGGCGTGCGCTCGCCGCGGATATCGAGGCCATCATTCCGTTGATACGGGACCATGCGGTGTACGAAAGCGCTCCGCTCCCCCGGCTGCCGAGCCACGATGCTTTGGCGGATGCTTTGTTCGGACCCACCCCGGTGCTGTGGGCGTGGGTCGCGCAAAAGAACGACGCCGTCGTCGGTTACGCCTCGGGTAGCGTGGCGTACAGCACCTGGCTCGGCGCGAAGCAATTCAACCTGGACTGCCTATATCTCGCCGCGCATTCGCGAGGCGAGGGGATGGGCAAAGCACTGATCAATGCCGTGGCCACCGATGCGCGGGAGGCGGGTTGCGTGGTCATGGAGTGGGTCACGCCCGTGTGGAATACGCAAGCGATCGGGTTTTATCAGGCGATGGGTGCCCGCGGAGAGGCACGCGAGCGGTTCAAGCTTTCGTTAGGGCCGCTTGGAAATACCCGCGGAAACTGAGGTAGCTTGCCTTGGCGGATTTCATGTAATAGTGTTAGTTACATGAAGCGTAACGATCGCCTTTCCGTCGCCCTGCACGTGCTCCTGCATATGGCCGAGCGAGATGGCAGCCCAATGACCTCGGCCGAAATGGCCGCCTGTGTCGAAACCAACCCTGTCGTTATCCGGCGCACGTTCGCCGGCCTCCGCGATGCAGGCATCGTCAGCTCCGACAAGGGGCACGGCGGCGGCTGGCGCCTGGCCAGGCCGGCAGCCGACATCGCGCTCGTCGACGTGCAGCGCGCCCTCGGCGAGCGAATCCTGCCGTTTGCCGTACGCGAGGAATCACCCGGGTGTCTCGTGGAGCGCGCGGTGATCGATGCCGTCGATGATGCGCTGGCCGAGGCCGAGCGCGTGTTGGAAGCGCGCCTCGCGAGCCTCACCCTGGCCGATCTTGCGCAGCGCGTGCAGCGGATTTCGGCCACTACAGGCCACAAACTCAAGGGAGCCTGAAATGTCTTTCGATGTGATCGTAGTGGGCGGCAGTTTTGCCGGCCAGGCGGCTGCTATCCAGCTGGCGCGTGCGCGCCGCCGCGTCCTGGTGATTGATGCGGCCGCGCCACGCAACCGCTTCGCCAAAGCGGCGCATGGCATCGTGGGGCACGATGGCAAGCCGCCGCGGGCCATCGTTCAGGAGGCGACACGGCAATTGCTTTCTTACCCCACCGCGGCGTTCATGGACGCGGAGGCGGTGAAGGCGGAGCCGCTGGAGCAAGGCTTCCAGGTCACGCTCGCCGACGGAAGTCGCGAATCGGCAAAACGGCTGGTGCTGGCCACCGGTGTGAAAGATCATTTGCCCGCGATCGATGGCCTTTGGGATCGCTGGGGCAACACGGTTATCCACTGCCCGTATTGCCACGGCTACGAAGTGCGCGATCGTCAGATCGGCGTGCTGGCCGCTTCGCCACACGCGTGGCATCAAGCGAAGATGTTGCCCGACTGGGGCCCGACAACCTTCTTCACCCAGGGCGAGTTCGAGCCGGAACCCGAAGAACTCGCGTTGCTTGTAAGCCGCGGTGTGCGCATCGAGCGTACCCCTATCGTGGCGTTGCACGGCGACGCGCCGGGCCTGAACGGCGTGATGCTCGCCGATGGCCGCTTACTGGACATGGGCGCGCTGTTCGTCGCCCCGCGCGTAAGCATCGCCAGCCCGCTCGCCGAGCAGCTTGGGTGCACGATCGCCGACGGCATGATGGGGCCGTACATTGAAGTGGATGACTGGAAGGCCACCAGCGTGCCGGGTGTGTACGCCGCCGGCGACAGCGCGCAGGCGATGCATAACGCCAGCCTTGCGATGGCCTCAGGTACGTTGGCCGGCGTGGGCGCCCATCAATCCTTGATGGTCTGATCGACGTGTTCGTGTAGGAGCGCGCTCGCGTGCGATGGATCGTGTGGCAAGCATCCATCGCGCGCAAGCGCGCTCCTACAGGTCAGGTGCGGAGCACCCAGCGTTCGCCGGCGATGGGCTGCACGGCGTGGCTGCCATCGAGCGGGAAGGCCACCATCGCGGTCGGTGCGATGCGTAGCTGCGCGCCCGGTTGCAGGGAAAGCCGCCCTAAGTCTTCGCTGGCCACATCCACCTCCAGCGTCTGGTCGATTTCCGCCACCTGGATATCGAGATGAGCGACGCTCCCCGCGAGATAAATGTGGCGAAGGCGCGCATCCCAGGCGGGCTGTCCTTCGGGCACCGCGAGCGAGAGATGTTCGGGCCGGATATACGCCACCGCGTGGGTGAAGCGTCCGTGCGCTGTGGCGGCGGGTGTTGACCACGCGCCGGTAACCCATAGGCCGTCGTGACGCTCGAGCGGAATGCGGTTGGTGCGGCCGATGAACTCGCAGACAAACGGCGTCGCCGGATCCTGGTAGATCACGTGCGGCGGACCGACCTGCTCAATGCGGCCGCGGTTCATCACGACGAGACGATCGGCAAGCTCCAGGGCTTCTTCCTGGTCGTGGGTCACGAAGACCGTGGTGAGGCCAAGATCTTCGTGTAGCTCGCGTAGCCAGCGGCGTAGAGCGGTGCGCACCTGCGCATCGAGGGCGCCGAAGGGCTCATCCAGCAGCAACACATCGGGTTCGATGGCCAATGCGCGTGCAAGCGCAACACGCTGGCGCTGGTCGCCGGAAAGCTGGCTAGGGTAGCGGTCGCCCAACTCGCCCAGCTGCACGCGTTTTAACAGGGTATCGACTCGCTCGCGGATATCGCTACGCGACGGCCTGCGCCGCCGGGGGCGCACGCGCAGGCCGAACGCCACGTTCTCGCGCACGGTGAGGTGACGGAACAAGGCGTAGTGCTGGAACACGAGGCCAACGTTGCGCTCGCGTGCCGTCGCCGCGAGGAAATCGTGGCCATTCTGGGTGACCGTGCCCGCATCTGGGTAGTCGAGCCCGGCGAGGATGCGCAGTAGCGTGGTCTTGCCCGAGCCGGAAGGCCCGACCAGCGCAAGGAACTCACCATCGGCGATATCGAGGCTCACGTCATCAAGCGCCGCGAGGTCGGCAAAGTGGCGGGTCAACCGTTGCAGGGCAAGTGTCATCAGCCGTTCTCAGCGGCGCCGTGGCGCCGTCGTGTCCAAGTCATTGTGGTAGCGCCATTCCAGGAAGGATTTCACCGCCAGCGTAACCAGTGCCAGCAGGGCGAGCAGGCTGGCGATCGCGAAGGCGCCCACGTAGTTGTATTCGTTGTAACGCATCTCGACTTCCAGTGGCATGGTGGTCGTGAGCCCGCGGATGTGCCCGGAGACCACCGACACGGCACCGAACTCGCCCATGGCGCGCGCGTTACAAAGCAGTACGCCGTAGAGCAGTGCCCAGCGGATATTGGGCAGCGTGACCCGGAAGAACGTCTGCAAGCCGCTCGCGCCGAGGACGCGTGCCACCTCTTCCTCTTCGCTCCCTTGCGCTTGCATCAAGGGGATCAACTCGCGCGCCACGTAGGGCAGGGTGATGAAGATGGTGGCAAGCACCAGCCCGGGCACGGCGAAGATGATCTGGATGCCATGCGCCGTGAGCCACGGACCGAACCAACCCTGGGCGCCAAACATCAGCACGTACAGCAGGCCAGAAACCACGGGCGATACCGAGAGCGGCAAATCGATGAACGCCCCGAGGAGTGCCTTGCCGCGGAATTCGAAGCGGGTCATGGCCCAGGCCGCCGCGATGCCGAAGACCACGTTGAGTGGCACGCTGATCACCGCGACCAGCAGGGTGAGCCGAATCGCCGCCACGGCTTCGGCCTGGTCCAGGCTTTCGACGAACGCGTGCGCGCCCTGGCGAAAGGCTTCGACAAACACGGAGGCCAGCGGTACCACCAGGAACAGGCATAGGAAGAGGCTGGCCAGCACGATGATGAACGCGCGGCCCAGCCGCCGCGCGACGCCGGCACGGCGTTTGTCCGGGCGCGGCCTCATGCCGATGGCTCCGCCCACCGCCGCGTCCAGCGCTGCACGGCGGATACCAACACCAGGAGCACCAGCGAGAACGCCAGCATGACCACACCGAGGGCCGAGGCGCCCGCGTAGTCGAATTCCTCCAGCTTTTGCACGATCAGCAGCGGCGCGATCTCCGAGCGCAGCGGGATGTTGCCTGCGATAAAGATGACCGAGCCGTATTCACCGACGGCGCGTGCCAGCGCGAGCGCGAAGCCCGTGAGCAGGGTGGGTACCAGCGTGGGAAGGATCACGCGCAGGAACGTCTGCAGTGCGCTCGCCCCCAGGCTCTCGGCAGCATCTTCCACGTCCTGCTCCAGCGACTGCAGCACCGGCTGAAGCGTTCTCACCACGAAGGGGAAGCCGACGAACACCATAGCCATGAGTACGCCGAGTGGGGTGTAGGCGATCTGGATACCCCATGGCACCAGCCAGCGCCCAAGCCAGCCGTTCGGCGCGTAGATGGCCGTCAGCGCGATGCCGGCGACGGCGGTGGGAAGCGCGAACGGCAGGTCGATAAGCGCATCCAGGATGCGGCGCCCGGGAAACCGATATCGAACCAGCGCCCATGTCACCGCCAGGCCAATGACCACGTTGACGCAAGCGGCGATCAGGGCACCGCCGAAGCTGAGCTTCAATGCCGCCTGCGTACGTGGCGAAGAGAGCAGCTTCAGGATCCCGGCGAACCCGACATCCGAGGCTTTCCAGGCCAGCGCAGCCAGCGGTAAAAGGACAATGAGGCCCAGGTACGCGACGGCATAGCCAAGGCTTAACCCGAAGCCGGGCAATACGCGCCGCCGCATGCTCAGTTGCCCGGGCCGATCTGGTCGAAGATCGCGCCCTCGGCAAAGAACTTCGCCTGCGCCTTGCGCCAGTCCCCAAACACCTCGTTGAGGGTGAACGTGTTCACCTTGGGGAACTGCGCGGCGTACTTCGCCGCGACCTCGGGTGAGCGTGGCCTGTAGAAGTTACGCGCTTCGATATCCTGCGCCTGCGGCGAGTACAGGAACTTTACGTAAGCATCTGCGACCTCTTGCGTGCCGTGGGCGGCGGCGTTCTTGTCGACCACCGCTACCGGGGGCTCGGCGACGATCGTCACCGACGGGATCACGATATCGAACTGGTCGCCACCCGGGCCCTGTTTGGCGAGCAGGGCTTCGTTCTCCCATGCCACGAGCACATCGCCGATGCCGCGCTGGGTGAAGGTGTTCGTGGCGCCGCGTGCGCCTGTGTCGAGCACTGGGACGTGCTGGAATAGCGTTTTTACGTAGGCTTTGGCCTTATCGTCATTGCCGCCGGGCTGCTTAAGGGCATAGCCCCATGCTGCAAGGAAGTTCCAGCGCGCGCCACCCGATGTCTTGGGATTCGGCGTAATGACCTGGACACCGTTCTTCACCAGATCGCCCCAGTCGCGGACCGCTTTCGGATTGCCCTTGCGTACGAGAAAGACGATGGTGGAGGTATAGGGCGATGCGTTATCGGGCAGGCGCGATTGCCAGTCCTTGCCGAGCAGCCCCCGGTCGGCCACCGCATCAATATCGTAGGCCAGCGCCAGGGTTACGACATCGGCAGGCAAGCCATCGACAACGGCCCGGGCTTGCTTGCCAGAGCCACCGTGCGACATCTGGATCGTCACGCTGTCGCCGTGTTTCGCCTTCCAGTCGGCGGCGAAAGCGGCATTTATTCCCTTGTAAAGCTCGCGGGTAGGATCGTACGAGACATTCAGCAGTGTGATGTCTTTGGCCATCACGGGCAGCGCCACGACGGCGGCCGCGAGAGATAGCAGGATGGGGCGCAGCTTCATCGCCATGCTCCTTGCTTAGCAGGGTTAGGGGCTTGGGGGAGTATCGATGAAGCGGGGTGGCGTGTCAGTACGGCGTGAAATGGCAGGGTTTGTAGGAGAGCACTTGCGCGAGATGGGTGCTGGCCAGTCGGTCGACCGCGCGTAGGGCTGCTTCTACAGGGAATTTCAACGCTTCGTGCGGGAATTCATGACAGTCCGGCGACGCAGCAAAGGGTAGGATGGCAATGCGTGCGATACCCCAGACCCGCCGGCATGAGGGCAACGCCTTGGATACGAATAACCCCCTGATTATCTCCCGTCGTGGTTTTCTCAAGCTCACGGCGGTTTCGGCCACGGTGGCCGTCACGCCCCCGTTCGTGGCCAGGGCAGCTACCCCTGATGGCGGCAGGGCGCCTGTCATGCACCAGGTGGTCCTGCAGGTCAATGGGAAGGAATCCACCCTCGCGCTCGATACGCGAACCACGCTGCTTGATGCCTTACGCGAGCATATGCACCTTACCGGCACCAAGAAGGGCTGTGATCACGGCCAGTGCGGTGCCTGCACGGTGCTGGTCGATGGCCGGCGGATCAACAGCTGCCTGACGCTCGCGGTGATGCACCAGGGATCGAAGGTCACCACCATCGAGGGCCTGGGTACACCAGAGAAACTGCACCCATTGCAGGCTGCCTTCGTTAAGCACGATGGGTACCAATGCGGGTATTGCACGCCTGGGCAGATCTGTAGCGCGGTGGGCGCCCTGGATGAAATCCACCGCGATGTGCCGAGCCACGCCACCGCCGATATCACGGCGAAGGCGGCTTTCAGTACCACCGAACTGCGCGAGCGCATGAGCGGCAACATTTGCCGCTGCGGGGCCTACTCGAACATCGTCGAGGCGGTGAGCGAATTTGCCGGGAGCCAGGCATGAAGCCCTTCACTTACGAGCGGGCAACGAATCCGGCCCAGGCGGCCGCTGCTGTCGCGAAGGAGCGCAATGCGAAATTTATCGCCGGCGGTACCAATCTGCTGGATCTGATGAAAATCGAGGTCGAAGCACCTGAGCACCTTGTGGACATCAACGGCCTGGGTCTGGATACGATCGAGCCCACGGCGGAGGGCGGTCTTCGCATTGGTGCCCTCGTTCGCAATACCGACCTCGCGGCGGATAGCCGTGTGCGGCGCGATTATGCTCTGCTCGCGCGCGCCCTCGTTGCTGGCGCTTCGGGCCAGTTGCGCAACAAGGCTACGACAGCGGGCAACTTGCTGCAGCGCGCGCGCTGCCCGTATTTCTACGACACGCACCAGGCGTGTAACAAACGGCTTCCCGGCAGCGGTTGCGCCGCGCTTGGCGGCTTCAGCCGGTCGCACGCGATCGTGGGTGTGAGCAACTCATGCATTGCCGTGCATCCCAGCGACATGGCCGTGGCCATGCGCGCGCTCGATGCCACGGTGGAGACCATCCAGCCGGGCGGGCAGGTGAGGCGGGTTCCCCTCGCGGGGTTCTACAAACTCCCCGGTTCCACGCCGCACATCGAGAACGTACTGGCGCCGGCTGAGCTGATCACGGCAGTCACGCTGCCCAAGCCACTAGGCGGCGTGCACATCTATCACAAGGTTCGCGATCGTGCGTCCTATGCCTTCGCGCTTGTTTCGGTTGCAGCGGTGGTGCAGAAGGACGGCAGCGGTCGTGTCGCGCTCGGCGGTGTGGCCCCCATGCCCTGGCGGTCCGAGGCAGCGGATGCCCGCATGCAGGAGGGCGCGAAGGCCGTGTCATCGGTTCTGTTGGCCGATGCACGTACGACCCCGCAGAACGCGATGAAGGCAACGCTCGTGGAACGCACCCTCGGCGCGGTGATGAATGAAGCGAGGACCGGCGCATGAAATTCGAGACGCCCGCCACCGTCAACCCCATCGATCGCCTCAAGGTGGTCGGCCAGCCGCATGATCGTATCGATGGCCCGCTGAAGACCACAGGCACGGCGCGTTACGCCTACGAACGGCATGATGCGGTTCCCGTGCACGCTTACGGTTACATCGTGCCGGCCACCATCGGCAAGGGCCGCGTCGTATCGATCGATACCTCGCGTGCGAAGGTGGCGCCAGGCGTGCTCGCCATCGTGACTGCCAAAGAGGCGGGCAAGCTCGCCAAAGGCAAGTACAACACCGCCATGCTGTTGGGTGGGCCGGACGTGCAGCACTACCACCAGGCGCTGGCCGTCGTCGTCGCAGAGACGTTTGAGCAGGCGCGCTCGGCCGCGGCGCTGGTTCGCGTGGACTACGCGCGTACGCCGGGGGCATTCGATCTCACGGTGGCGAAGGCCGCGGCGGTAAAGCCCGATGATGGCGAGCCAGATACGGCCGTGGGCGACTTTGCGGGTGCGTATGCCGCGGCGCCCGTGAAGCTCGATGCCACTTACACGACGCCCGACCATTCCCACGCCATGATGGAGCCGCACGCCTCCATCGCCGCATGGGAAGGCGGCAAGCTCACGATCTGGACCTCCAACCAGATGATCCATTGGGGCAAAGGCGATGTGGCAACGACCCTGGGTTTGTCGCCGGATGACGTTCGCCTTATATCGCCCTACATTGGCGGCGGCTTCGGCGGAAAGTTGTTTGTCCGGGCGGACGCGATCCTCGCGGCGCTGGGTGCGAAGGCGGCAAACCGTCCCGTGGCTGTTGCTCTGCCGCGCCCGGTCATGTTTAACAACACAACGCATCGTCCGGCTACGATCCAGCGGATCCGCATCGGCGCAACCCCCGACGGCAAGATCACCGCAATCGGTCACGAAGGGTGGTCGGGCGATCTGGCGGGCGGTGGTCCGGAAACGGCCGTGCAGCAGACCCGGCTGTTGTACGCGGGTGCGAACCGGATGACGGCTACCCGGCTGGCCACGCTGGATCTTCCCGAAGGCAACGCCATGCGCGCGCCCGGCGAGGCATCGGGGCTGATGGCTCTGGAGATCGCCATGGACGAGATGGCTGAAAAGCTCAAACTCGATCCCGTGGACTTTCGCGTGCTCAACGACACCCAGGTGGATCCGGAGAAACCGGAGCGCCCGTTCTCCCAGCGCAATTTCGTGCAATGCATGCGCACCGGTGCCGAACGGTTCGGCTGGAACCAACGTTCCGCCACGCCGGGTGCCAGGCGCGATGGCCGTTGGCTGCTCGGCATGGGCGTGGCATCTGCATTTCGGAACAATCTCGTCATGAAGTCGGGTGCCCGTGTACGCCTTGGTAAGGATGGCCGGGCGACAGTTGAAACCGACATGACCGATATTGGTACGGGCAGCTATACCGTCATCGCACAGACCGCCGCCGAGATGTTGGGCCTGCCGATGGCGCAGGTCACCGTCCTGCTCGGTGACTCCTCGTTCCCTGTTTCGGCGGGTTCGGGCGGCCAGTGGGGCGGCAACAGCTCGACGGCGGGCGTCTATGCAGCCTGCGTGAAGTTGCGCGAAGCGGTTGCTGGCGCGCTGGGCATGGACCCGGCAGGCGCTGTGTTCGAGGACGGCAAAATATCTGCTGGCGGCAGGAGCAGGGCCATCGCGGAAGCGGCCGCAGGCGGAGAACTCGTCGCCGAAGACAGCATGGAGTACGGGGATCTGGCGAAGAAGTTCCAGCAGTCGACGTTCGGCGCGCACTTTGTCGAAGTCGGCGTCGATGCGGCCACCGGCGAAATCCGCGTCCGCCGGATGCTGGCGGTATGCGCAGCAGGGCGTATCCTCAATCCCAAGTCGGCGCGTAGCCAGGTCATCGGCGCGATGACCATGGGTGTGGGGGCTGCCTTGATGGAGGAGCTGGTGGTCGATAAGCGACTCGGGTTCTTCGTGAACCACGATCTTGCGGGGTACGAGGTGCCTGTGCATGCGGATATCCCGCATCAGGACGTCGTTTTCCTGGACGAGGCCGATCCGGTGTCGTCACCGATGAAGGCGAAGGGCGTAGGCGAGCTAGGCCTGTGCGGTGTTGCTGCCGCCGTGGCGAATGCGGTTTACAACGCGACGGGCGTGCGCGTGCGGAATTACCCAGTGACCCTCGATAAACTCCTGGACAAGCTACCGGCTGCATGAAGTCATACGACGAGTTACGCAGGTTGGCAGCCGCGTGGCGGAGCCTGGCCAACGCTTCGGATAAGCGTGCAGCGCTGGTCACCATTGTGCACACGTCGGGGTCAACCTTCCGTCGCGTGGGTGCCGCCATGCTTGTGCGGCCCGATGGCAGCATCGTGAACCCGCTGGCTGGCGGTTGCCCGCAGCGGGCGATCGTCGAGCGATCCCTGCAGGTCATGGCGACAGGCGAGTTGGCGTATGCAGCGTTTAACGCCGAGCAGGGTCTGGATGTGCTCCTGGAGGCGGGTTGCGGCGGAGAGCTTGAAGTGGCCATCGAACCGCTTGAGCCGGCAGTACCGGCCTTCGTGGATGCGTTGGATGCGCTGCTCGCCTCAAGCCAGGCCTTCCAGATCGTTACCCATTTTCCGGCGTCGCCGGCGGCAGTGTCCCCTTCGCGCCAGTGCACGGCGCTGCAGGCCGATGGCCTGGCTACCACGCGCGACAACGCTCAAAGCGAGTCATGGGAAGGTGGCACCCGGCTAATCGAGACCTTTGATGCGCCAGTGTCGCTCGTCGTCGCTGGCGCGTGTCATGAAGCCGTCGAGTTGGCGACCCTTGCCGCGCGCCTGGGCTGGCGGGGCATCATCGTCGATACATCGCCCGACCGCCTGGCGCAGATGGCGTTGGACTTACCCGGGTGGTGGGCGGTTGAAGCCCGGCCCGAGAACCTCGCGGCTACGGTGCGGCTGGATCGCTCTACCGCCTTGGTAAGCATGACCCACAACCTGGATAGGGATATCGCCTATCTGCGCGCTGGGGCGGCCTTCGGTGCCTTCTATCTCGGCGCCCTCGGTTCACAGCGCCGTGCCCGTACGATCGCCAGTGCCGTGCCATCCGCCGCGTTGCGCGTGCCCGCCGGTCTCGATATCGGTTCCAACACCAGCCGCGAAATCGGTTTCTCCATCGTCGCCGAAATCATGGCCACGCGGCACAACCGCGATGGCCTCGCCCTCAGCCACACCGGCCGCCCGATCCACTAACACCGCGAACACGGTAGGAGCGCGCTTGCGCACGATATGGCTTGCGGCAAGCACCCATCGCGTGCAAGCGCACTCCTCAACATCGCTATCAGGCCGCCATGCCCATGGCAGCCAGGCTGGGGTGCTGGTTGCGTACCGGGCTCATGAGCTCCAACAGGGCGCCCAGGTGCAGGATCGTCGACTCCGCCAGCCAGGGTGCGACCAACTGCACGCCGATCGGAAGACCATCACGACTCGTGCCGAATCGCAGGGTCAGGCCCGGCAACCCCGTGGCGCTGAGTGGAGCGGTGGCATCCATGACATGCAGGGCCGAGACCGTCTGGCCGTCGATGACGAACTCGGTCGCATCGTGGCCGTGTGCTGGCACCGGCGTCACCGGGCAAAGCAGCGCATCATAGCGCTGGAAATACTGGGCGAACCCATCGCGCATTTGCTCGACCTTTTGCTCTGCCAGAACAAAGTCCTCAATCGACGTATCCGGCGTGTCAAAGACGGCCTGCACATGCTTGTAAATCAGGTCCTCGTGTCCGCGCGTGGCCGCCTTGAAGGCGGGCTTGGTTTCCATCGCCTGCAGCTTCCACACGGTTTCCAAAGCGTTGATTTCTTCCAACACAGGAATGCGCACCGGATCGACGGTAAGGCCTGCGTTCTTGAGGGCTTCGGCCGCGGCCTGCACGGTCGCCGCCACATCGCTATCCACCAGGCCAAACCCCGGCTCGACCAGCCAGCCTACGCGCAACGGGCGCCCCAGGGTTGGGCCAACACCCGTATCGAACTGGGGAGGGGCGACGGAGAAACCATCGGCCCCATCTGGCCCAGCCAGTAGCGAATAGGCAAGAGCCACATCGCGGACCGAGCGGGCGATCGGGCCTGCATGCCATAGCCGGCGTGGTACCCGTGGCCAGATGCCCGTCATGGGAATGCGCCCGTGGGTCGGTTTGAACCCAACGACGCCCGTTAGAGCGGCGGGGCCGCGTACAGATATAGTGACGTCGGTGGCGAGGCCAATAGGCGACATGCCTGCCGCCACCGCCGCGGACTCGCCACCGCTGGAGCCGCCCGGTGTACGGTCCCTGTTCCAGGGATTCAACGTTCGGCCCGAAAGCAGGTTGTCGCTTTCGATCCAGTACGAGAACTCCGGTAGGTTCGTCTTCGCAAGGAGGATGGCACCGGCGTGCTTCATGCGGGCCACGCTGGTCGCATCGCTATCGGGGATGCGACCTTTGAAGATGGGGGAGCCTAGCTGGGTCAAGACGCCAGCGGTGTCGAACGAATCCTTTGCGGTGAAGGGCACGCCGTGCAGCGGCCCCAGGCCAACGCCGGCCATGACGGCCGTTTCAGCAGCCTTGGCCGCCTTCATGGCGTCCTCGGCAACGGTAACGATGGCGTTGAGGTGCGGGTTGGCAGCGTCAATACGCTCCAGGTGCGCCTGCATCACTTCGACGGGCGAAACCTCTTTGGTGCGGATCAGGTCGGCGAGCTTTGTCGCGTCCTGGTAAACGAGTCCGGAATTCATGGGATCTCTCAGCGTTGAGGGGGAGGCAACAAGGTCAGGTCGCGCGCCTACCTAACGTTTGTTAGGGAAAACGATACGCCTGGCAATGGGTCGCGTCAACGGGTTTTCCCGCGTGAATTGGCCCTTCTTCCGGCTTTTGAGAGAATGGCTTCGAAAGTTTGATCCGGCCCGGCAAAGGGCTAGTGCCCTGTGCGCGGGCTAAACCAGTGAACCGCCTCGTCCCCAGGCCGGTTCATGTCATCGAGGGTACGGCTCGTGGATAGTCAGGCAGGCAGGAATTCCAAGGACACGATCCTTGAGGCGGCGACGCTGATGGCACAGGCCCATGGGTACGGCGGATTGAATCTTCGCGGCTTGGCGGATGATGTCGGCATCAAGGCAGCAAGCCTTTACCACCATTTCCCAAGCAAGGCGGATCTCGCTACCGCGGTGGCCCGGCGCTATTGGGAAGACGCCGCTGCGGGGCTGGAAGCGATAACGGCGCGATTCATCGATCCCGCAGAGCGCCTGCGCAAGTATCCGGGCACGTTCCGCGCGGCACTCGCCAACGAAAACCGCATGTGCCTGTGCAGCTTCATGACCGCCGAGTTCGATGACCTGCCCGATGTGGTCAAGAAAGAAGTTGAGGTGTTTACCGACGTGAATGTCGCATGGCTAGCCAAGACGCTGGTCGAGGCGGGCATCGTCGGTGCCAAGGATGCGAAGAAACGCGCGCATGCAATCTTCGCCGCGGTGGCCGGCGCGCAGCTCATGGCGCGCGGCCGTAACGACATCAAGCTTTATGACGCGATGATCAAGAACTACCAGACCGCCGGCCTGCTACCGGAATAGGGTCGCAAACCCCTGTAGGAGCGGGGGGGGGGGGGGGGGGGGGGGGGGGGGGGGGGCGGGGCCCCCCCCCCCCCCCCCCCCCCCCCCCCCCGCTCCTACAGGTATCGTCGTGCGTAGGTATCCAGCCCGTGCGGGTTACGCACGCATCGGCGCGTAGCGTTCCAGCCAGTGCGCATACGATGGCGGGAGCGTCCACGACGGGCGCGGCACGTCCAGCGCCATGGCGGCCTTGTACGGCCAATGTGGATCGGAGAGATGCGCACGGCCGATCATCACCAGGTCCATGTGTCCATCGGCGACGACGCGGTTGGCGGCGTGCGGATCATCAATGCCCCACGAGGATGCGACAGGGAGGCCCGCTTCGCGGCGTACGCGTTCGGCGATCGGGCCGAGGAACGCGGAGCCCCACGGGATGTTCGTCTCGGGGAGGGTGAAACCCACGCTGACGTTGAGCAGGTCGAGACCTTCGCCGTGCATCTTGCGCACCAGTTCGATCGACTCGGCGAGCGTTTCCTCATCGCGGCCGTCGTACTCAAGCACGCCGAAACGCGCGGTCAGGGGGCGATTCTCCGGCCACACGGCGCGTACCGCAGCGAGCGTTTCCAGCAGGAAACGGCCGCGGTTTTCCGCGTTGCCACCGTAGATATCGTCGCGCTGGTTTGAGTGAGCGGAGAAGAAACTCTGCGCCAGGTAGCCGTGGGCAAAGTGCAATTCCAGCCATTCGAAGCCGGCGGCGCGGGCACGCTTGGCGGCGGCCACGAAATCCGCCTTCACCCGGGCGATGTCATCCAGGGTCATGGCGCGCGGCACACGCGGCAGGCCGCGGCCATAGGCGAGCGCGGACGGTCCGATGGTTTCCCACGCGCGGGGATCGGCCGCATCGATGTGGTCATCGCCCTCCCAGGGGCGTTCTGCGCTGGCCTTGCGGCCGGCGTGGGCAATCTGGATGCCCGGCACCGCGCCAGACGCTTTGATCGACGAGGCGATGCGGGCAAGGCCCTCGACATGCGCGTCGTCCCAAATGCCCAGGCACGCCGGCGTGATGCGGCCCTCGGGCGAGACACCGGTTGCTTCGACGATCACCAGACCCGCGCCGCCGCGCGCAATGGCCGGGTAGTGGATCTGGTGCCAGTCGTTGGTGAAGCCATCCTCGGCGCGGTACTGGCACATGGGTGGGATGGCGATGCGGTTGCGGAGCGTGACGTCCTTCAGGGTGAAGGGGGTGAACAGGGCGGCCATGGATGCACCTTGGGCAACAGAATGCGCCAAAGATAGGGGGTGAGGACTATAATAAGAAGCGCGATCAACTAATGGTTCTTATAAGAATTCGTTATGCTAAACCCGGCATGGCTCCGCTCGTTCACTACCCTGGCTGCCGAAGGCACGTTCACCCGCGCTGCGGAAGCGCTTGAGGTGACCCAGGCTGCCGTAAGCCAGCACATCCGCCAGTTGGAAACGCAGCTCGGGCCATTGCTCATCAGGCGGCCGCGTGGCGTAGAACTCACCCCGGCGGGGCACGCGCTGCTTGCTTACAGTGAGGAAGTGGCCCGTGCGGGTCGCTGCCTGGCATCACGCCTGTCCGACGCTGATGCCTTGGATGGTGTCGTATCGATCATTACCCCGGGCAGCGTCGGGCTCTCGACCTATCCGAAGCTGCTCGATATCCAGCGCGAAACGCCGGGCCTCGTGATTCGACATCGCTTCGCTCCGGAGGAGGACGTGCTGCAGGCCGTGCTCGATAATCGCTTCGACATGGGCATCGTCTCGCGCCGGCCAGATGATGAGCGACTGGCGGTAGAGCGCTTCTGCGAGGAAGCGCTCGAGCTGGTCGTTCCGGTAGAGGCCGTTGTGAGCGGATGGGACGACCTGCTGCGGCTCGGCTTCATTGACCACCCGGATGGCCAGTCCATGGCTACGCGCCTTCTTGCTCGCCGCTACCCGGGCAAGCGCCTCGGCGAAGTGCCGGTGACGGGCTTTACCAATCAGATCGCCCTTATCCTCGAGCCGGTGGCCCGCGGGCTCGGTTTCAGCGTCCTGCCCCGCCATGCCCGGCGGGCCTTTGCGCGGCAGGATGCCATCCGGGTACTCGACGCCGACCGGGCGGTGGTAGAAACCCTGTGGCTCATTCACCGCGCCGAATGGGAGCTGCCACGCCGGGCGCGCCATGTGGTCGACGAACTGCACCTGCGGCTCGCGAAGGACTGATTCGCACGCCGCCACAGCGTGTTGCTCGCGGCTGGCCACATTCGCGCCATGCCCTTCACGTACGCCTGCTTGCGAACCGTCTGGTAGCGGCGGAGAGTGATCCCACCGGCCAGGACGGACCGGCTGGGGAGGTCTCATGGACAAGCGCTGCCTTGGGTGGTGCGTGCTGGCGTGTACATCCGCGGTGGTCGCGGGCGATGCGGATGCGCCTGGGCCGCGCACGGTCGCGTCCGTACTGGAAGAAGCCCACGGTGCCGCCGCGCAGATTATCCGCGACGCCGGCGGCCAATTCGGCATCGGCGCCTTCATTGCGCGCCAGAACGCGGAGCTGCTCGTGCCGCAGCTTGCTGCCGTTGGCGCAGCGACTGAAGGCAAATGGGTCGGTGACCTCAACGATGTGCAGCAGTCTTTTCTGAACGGCACGCTCAACGCGGCCGACGACATGCGCCGCAGCGAGCGCTATCCGCGCAAGAAGGCTACCGCCATGCTGGCCCAGGCCGATGCGTTGCTCAGTACGCTCGCGGCGACCTATCGCTTCCCTCGCATTACGGACTTCAGTCCTCGCTATGTGGTGGCGCCAGCCACCGCGGCGTCGGTGGAGCTGGTCGTTACCGGCCATGCCCTGGATGCCCATGGGCCTGAACTCAACGTGGAGGGCAAGCCCTGCGAGTTGCGCGACGCCGGCGCAGAGCAGCTTCGCTTTCATTGCGTGCTGGCCGCGTCTGCCCACGGGCATGTCCTGGCCTACGTGCCGATGACGCTGACAACCTATCCGTCGCAGCCATGGTGGGCGGCGATGATGGCCTGGTTCCGCCCCGATCCCGCCCCCGTGCACTACACCCTGGCGCTGGCGGTGATCCCGAGCACCGTTGGCGGCTTCGATGCTACCGCACGGGTAAACACTGGCGATACCGGCGCAGAGGCGAGCGTTCCGCTGCCGGTGGGTGACGTGGCGTGGGGCGGAACGCGCGACGTCGCACTGCCAGACGGCGCGATCTTCGTGATATTGCGCGGTCGTCAGGCGGACGGCCGGGTATTCGAGGACACCAGCAGTGAGGCGCCAGCGCACCCGTGGTACGCGACGACCATCGACCTGAAAGCGCGGCGCATGGTGATCCGCGCGCGAGGTCTCGACGAGGCGCTGGCGCAGCCGTAGCGCCCTCTCAGGGTGTTTCGGTTTTTGCCGCGTGGGTCATCGTGACACCGGGCAGTTTGCGCGCCATATCCAGATGCTCCCGCAGGGTCGGCAGCGTTTTCTCCGCGAATGCCTTCAGTTCCGGATCCTTGCCGCTGGTCGCCTCCCTGGCAAACAACGCCACCGCCTTGCGATGGTCCATGATCATCTTTTGCCCGAACGCCTTATCAAAGGCGTCGCCGGATTTCGCACCGATGGCCTTGCTTGCCGCGTCGTCCTGGGTCGTGACCGACGTGGAAACCTGAAGACCCTTGGTGTCGGCAATGCCCTTCAAATCGGCGTTGGCCTTGGTGTGGTCAGTGACCATCCGCTCGCCGAATGTCTTTACCGCGTCGGATTTGCCCTCGCTCGTGGCCATCTGCCCCAGTGCGATCTCCGCGAGGCCTGCGGCGCTTGCCGCTTTGACGAAGGCGGCATCCGGCGTGGGCGCGCCTTGCGGCGTGTCCTGGGCAAACGCGGCGGTGGAGCACATGGAGGCAAGCATGGCGGCGAGGAAAGCGCGGTACATGGTCATGGCGAACTCCCGCTGATGGGTGCAACCGGGTGTGCCACCGCCGGCATCAACAGGGTGTGCAGCCGCAGGGCAGGGCACCGTCACAATCGCCGGCCATGCATCTTCAAACGCATGTTTTGTTCCACCATCACATTCCTAGGACTACTATCTGCATCGCACGGGCCTTGCGCCCGGTTCCTCACATTTCTGCGAAAGGAAGTTCCATGGCCGTCCACCTGGTTGCCGCGCTCGACGAAAACTTTGCCATCGGCAAGCAGGGCGGATTGCCCTGGCACCTTCCCGACGACCTGAGTTACTTCAAGACCCTGACCACCGACAAGTCCGTGCTGATGGGCCGCAAGACGGCTGAATCCATCGGCCGCGCCCTGCCGAACCGCGTGAACTACGTGCTCTCCCGCAAGGGCGAGGCACCGTACCCGGGCCAGATCACGGTGCGTTCCATCGCCGAGGCACAGGCCAGCTGTGGCCACACCGGGTTGATGGTGATCGGCGGCGGTGAGGTGTTCCGCGAGGCGCTGCCCTACGCACGCACGCTGTACCTGACCTGGGTGTATGCCGCGGTGGATGGCGCGGATGTGTTCTTCCCCGGCATCGATTTCAAGGAATGGGCAGAGGTCTCGCGTGTCCACCACAAGGCGGATAAGACCCACGCGCACCCGTTCGACATGGTCGAATACGTCAGGAACGTCTGATGCACGTGATGGCCGGCGTCCTCCTCGATGGCGCCGGACGCATCCTCATTGCCCAGCGCCCGCCCGGCAAGCACCTGGCGGGCATGTGGGAATTCCCGGGCGGCAAGGTCGAGCCCGGCGAGGCCCCGCTGGCTGCGCTGGAGCGCGAGCTGGATGAAGAGCTCGGCATCGCGGTGGATCCGCTCTCGTTCGAGGACCTGATCCGGGTGCCCTGGACCTATGGCGAACGCAGCATGCTGCTGGAAGCCGTGGTGGTACGTGCCTGGACTGGAGAGCCGCGGGCCCTGGATGCGGCCGCGATTGCGTGGCGGCTGCCGTGGGATATCGATCCGGCCATGCTTGCGCCGGCCGACCGGCCCATCCTGGCTGCACTGCGCCTGCCGGAGCACTATCCCATTACCCCCGCCGACGCATCGGTCGCCCACGCATCGACGTTGCTACGTGCCGCGCTGGCGCGGGGTGAAAGGCTGCTGCAGTGGCGTTTGCCTGGTGTAACGCCCGGCGAAGCAAGGGCAGGTGCCGAGGGCCTGCTACCGGAGCTTGGCCGGTTCGGTGCGCGACTGCTACTGAGCCGGGATGTCGAAGGCGCTCTAGCGTTGGGGACGGGCGTGCACCTCTCATCGGCTCAGCTTCGCGAGCTGAAGCAGCGTCCCTTGCCGCTGGGTCAGCTGGTCGGAGCGTCGTGCCACGACCCGGACGAGCTGGCGCTCGCCTCGGCGCTCGGTTGCGACTTCGCCACGCTATCGCCCGTGGAGGGTACGGCCAGCCACCCGGATGCCGCGCCTCTGGGCTGGCCCCGCTTCGCGAAATGGGCCGAGAACGCATCGTTACCTGTTTACGCCCTCGGTGGCCTTGGCCCAGCCGACCTGCCCATGGCGCGCATGCATGCCGGGCAAGGTGTCGCCGGCATCACCGGCTTCATGTAACCGCTCGTGGCGTCATTGCGCTTTCGCGTAGACGGGCTTTGTGTAGGAGCGGGGGGGGGGGGGGGGGGGGGGGGGGGGGGGGGGGGGGGGGGGGGCGGCGCCCCCCCCCCCCCCCCCCCCCCCCCCCCCCCCCCCGCTCCTACAAGCGCCCGGGGCCCCGCGCACGGCAACGTAATGGGTCCAGATCACACACGGGCGCGCATCGACGCTGGCGCCCCGTTAAACCGTTTGTCCCCAGCCGGCATCCAAGCTGGCAAGATGAACGCCCTATGCCTCGCCGCCACTTCCTTCATGCAGCCTGAGCTGCCCGCCGCCGTGTCGGATGACGACACCGTGCGCGCCGCCATGGCGGGCGACCGCAAGGCGTTCGAGGTGCTGTACCGCCGCCACGCCGATCGGGTGTATGGCGCCATCCTTCGCCTGGCCGCGTTCGACCACGCCCGGGCGGAAGATCTCACCCAGGAAGCCTTCATCCGCGCCTGGCAGAAGCTGGAAAGCTTCCGCTTCGAGAGCGCCTTTGGCACCTGGGTCTACCGCCTGGCGGTGAACGTGGCGCTGATGTCGATACGCGCCCGCAACGCCGATCCGGTCAGCATCGTCGATGACGAACACCTGCCGGAAATCACCGATACCGATAATCCGCTGCGCTCCATCGAGCGCGACGAACTGGAAAAGGCCATCTCGGGCTTGCCCCCGAGGGCCCGTGCCGTCCTCGTGCTGCACGACGTGGAAGGTTGGAAACACGAGGAGATCGCCATCGAATTGCAGATGGCGGTGGGCTCCTCCAAAGCACAGTTGCACCGTGCGCGCGGCCTGCTCCGCCGCGTGCTGGGAGAAAGGTCATGAACGAACTCGAATACCTGCGCCAGATGCGCTCACTCAACCGCCCGGTTGCGCCCCGCCGCGATCTTTGGGCGGGCATCGACGCCCGGCTGGATGAAGCCCCCGCTGCCGCGGCGCCTTCGCGCCACCGACGCGCCCAGCCCTGGCTGATGGCCGCCGCGATCGCCGCGGTTGCCGTTATCAGCGGCGGCATAGGCCTGCACCTGGCACCCGGCGGCAGCGATGCCGTGGCCGAGGCGCACACCAACTGGAAGCCCACCGATCCACGCCTGACCGGCGCCGCGGTGGAACTGGATGCCGCCCGCATGGAACTTACCCAGGCCATGCAGGATTCCCCGCAGTCCGAAGCGCTCCAGCGCCTGCTGCAGAAAACCGAACGCCAGCGTGACCGCCTGCGCACCATCGACAAGCAGGCCGGCTAAAACCGCGACAACCGCCAGGATCCATCCCATGAAAACGCTCTACATCACTCCCCTGCTGCTGGCGCTGTCGATCGGTCAGGCGTACGCCTCGACGCCGATCAACCTGTCGAAAGACATCCGGCCCACGGCAAAGATCACCATCGATAACACCAAGGGTGAAGTCACGGTGACCGCCTGGGACAAGAACCAGGTGCAGGTCACCGGCACGCTCGCCGATGGCGCCAAGCCGCTCGAACTCGAGGGCGACGCCAACAACGTCGATATCCATGTCGAAGCCAACGGTGGCAAGAACGGCTGGTTCGGCGGCTGGGGCAATGACACCCGCATGGGCAGCACGGTTTTGAATGTGCGCGTACCCAAGTCCGTGCAGATCGAGATCAACGTGGTCAGCGCCCCGGTCAGTATCGATGGCCTGGATGGCGGCAAGATCGAGGTCGATTCGGTCAGCGGGCGCATCCGCGCCAGCGTGCGCTCCCCCGAAGTGAGCATGCAGACCGTGAGCGGCACGATCGATCTGGCCGGCAGCGCGGGCAAGGCTGACCTGCAGACGGTATCGGGCGATATCACTGCGCCGGCCATCGCCGACAAGATCGAAGCCCAGACCGTTTCCGGGCGCATGACGATCGGCGGCGGCCCCTGGAAGGACGCGAACTTCAGCACGGTATCGGGCGATACGAAGATCCAGGGCGGTATCGCCGATGGCGGCAAGCTCACCGTCGATTCGATGAGCGGCGATGTGGAACTGGGCCTGCCCGGTAACACGTCAGCGCGGCTCGAGGCATCGACCTTCAGCGGCGACCTGCGCAGCGATTTCGGCAACCCGACCAAGGGCGACGATGGCCCGGGCAAGGAGCTGAAGACGACGATCGGTTCGGGCGCCGGGCACATCCACCTGGAAGCCTTCAGCGGTGATGTGAAGATCCGCCGCGGCGGGAACTGACACGTTCCCGGTGGGCTCCTTAGAAAAAAAGCCGCGGAATCCGCGGCTTTTTTTATAGATCCTGGTGGTACTGCACGTACGGTGTACGCGACTGATCCGGCTCGCGGAGGTTAGGCCCGCTGGGAGCCTCGCCCGAACCCGACGACCACACGTTCTGCGCGCCGACGGAGAGTTCACCGCGCCACGGCAGGCGGAAGGTGACGCCCAGGTCGATGGCGTTCCAGCGGCGGTCGCCGTTGAGGGCATTCACCGCGCCCGCTTCCGGCTGCATCGTACGGCCCGTGATCGCGCCATACAGCGGGCCACGATCGACACCCAGGCTAAGCGACTTCTGATCGACAGCGCCGACGCCCAGCAGATTGCCCGGGGTGAGGCGAACGCGGCCCACGCTGGCACCCAGATCGATACCGCTACGCCCGCCGAGCTCAAGGCGGCCATGCGCATTCAATTCCGTGCTCGACGAGAGCGCGCTGTAAGGCAGCCCCGATGTCGTGGTCAGGCCGGATACGACACGCGGCAGGGCGACGTTCGCGCCGCTCGGCCGCGCCGAACCCAGGCCGATGCCTACGCTATAGCCGGAACCGCGGTACGTGGCGCCCACTTCGCTGCCGACAATACGCGGCGGCGTACCCGGCGAGCTGCAGCGGCCATCGCTGTGGGCGGCGGCCGCGGCCGTGCCGCAGGATTCGGCCGAATTGATCCAGCCCTGGTTGCTGACGTTGGCATGCGCGGAAACGCGCGGGCCAAGGTCGTACTGCAGGCCACTGGAGAGGAACGGGCCCGATTGCACGGGGCGCACGGCCAGCGAGCTGGTCGGGTCGGTGCGATCATCGGAGGTGGCGGAGAGCGTACGGCCATCCTGGCTGCGCCACAGCGGCACGGCTGCCTGGCCGCCGTCGCCCTCGGTGGGCGCCGCCAGCAGGCGGGCCGGCGATGTGTCCGAACCCACCGGCACGACCTGCCCTGCCGCGACGAGCGGCATGAACAGAAGCGTGGTGAGCAAGGACTTACGCATGAGGACCTTTTCAGGCAAATGGCTGGCTTTCCCCGTCCCCCCGCACCAGCCTTGGCGGGATGGTAGAAGCATACCCCATTTTACTTTTTACTAACACCCCGACGCAGGCGCCTTAAGAAAAAAGATTACCTGCCGTTTATGACTAAACACGGGGGTGTTCTATTGATGACTGGCGCAGGGCGCGTGAGACTGGCGCCCCGTGGGCCCGTCGCGCCCCGGCCTGATCGCATATAGACTGAACCGACCACGACCGGAAACCATGCAGGCGATGACTATCGCTCCATCCCAAAGCCCCTCGTTGCAGGCGCCCGGTTCCGGCGAGATCGAGCCCTTGCACGATGCCGTGGAGCGCCTGCTGCGTGCGGCGGACGCCGAGAGCGTTCGCAACGAATGCGAGGCTTTCGCGCGCTGCCTGTTGCCGGAGGCCCGCATCGCGTGGCGCGAGGCCCTGGCCGAACCCGAGCGTGGCTTGCAGGTGGTCGAACTCGGTAGCGATCCGCAAACCGAGCGTTTCCTCGAACTCCATACCAGCGAACAGGATGCCGCCTCCTGGGCCGACATGATCGGCTGGCTGGGACGGCTGGCCTCGGCGCGGTTGCGCCAGCTTGCCGAGACCGCCAACCTTTACGAGGCCATCTCGCGCCTTGCGCTCGCCGAACGGTTGCAGCGCGCGCTCTATGCCATCGCCGAACAGGCGGGTGCAGAGCACAACATGAACGACATGATGAGCGCGCTGCACGGGATCGTGGGCAGCCTCATGTACGCCGAGAATTTCTTCATCGTGCTGTACGACGCGCAAAACCGCACGGTGCGCTTCCCGTATTTCGTCGATTCGGTGGACCCGGATATTCCGGATCCGGAAGGCATTCGCCCCATCGAGGCCATTGAGAACACGCTGACCTGGCATGTGCTCAAGAGCGGCAAATCGATGATGGGCGCCAGCACCGACCTGGAAAAGAACCTGCCCGGCCCGCGCGTGCCGATCGGCCCACCCAGCGATGACTGGCTGGGCGTCCCGATGAAGCGTGGCGACGATGTGGTCGGCGCGCTGGTGGTGCAGAGCTACCGCCCGGATACCCGTTACACACAGAACGACCGTGAGCTGCTCACCTACGTGGCGCAGCACGTGCAGACGGCACTGGAGCGCCGGCAGGCGCACGAGGAGCTGGAGCGGCGCGTGACCACGCGCACCGCAGCGCTACGCGAAGCGAACCGCGTGCTCCGCCAGCAGGTGCTTCAGCGCCAGCGCGGTGAACGCCTGCAGGCGGCGCTGTTCCGTATTGCGGAGCTCGCAAACACCTCCGACAGCATCGAAAATTTCTACGCCGCCGTGCATCGGGTTATCGGTGGCCTGCTCTATGCGCGCAACTTCTACATCGCGCTGCTTTCCGAAGACCAGAACAAGCTGACGTTCCCGTATTCGGTCGACGAACTGGATGGCGTGCGCGAACCACGCGAGCTGGGCCGCGGCCTCACGGAGTACGTGCTGCGCAACGGCAAGGCGCTGCTCGCTGATCGCGAGGAAATCGATCGCCTCAACCGCGACCAGGTGCTTTCCACCAGCGGTGCACGCTCGCTGCACTGGCTGGGCGTGCCGCTCATCTGGAACGAGAAATCGATGGGTGTGCTCGCGGTGCAGAGCTACACCCCGGAACATACCTACAGCGCACGCGACCAGGAACTGCTCACCTTCGTGAGCTACCACATCGCTAACGCGCTGCAGCGCAAGTACACCACCGAATCGCTGAAGCAGGCGTACGCCAGCCTCGAGCGGCGCGTCACCGAACGCACCCGCGCGCTGGCCCTGGCCAACCGCGACCTGCGCGAACAGATCGCTGAGCGTGAGCGCGTCGAGCGCCGGCTGAAGTACGAAACTCTGCACGATTCGCTCACCGGCCTGCCCAACCGCACGCTGCTGCTGCAACGCCTGGAGCAGGCGCTAAACCACTACCGTGAAACCCCGGCCGACCTGTTCGCGGTGTTGTTCATCGACCTTGACCGCTTCAAGGTGATCAACGATTCCGTGGGCCACCTGGTGGGCGACGACCTGCTCTTCCAGGTGGGCGGCCGCGTGCGCGCCTGCCTGAAGACCCGCGATGTGGTGGCCCGCCTGGGCGGCGATGAGTTCGCCGTGCTGGTGGAAGGCATTACCGATCCGCAGGCCGCCACCCATATCGCCGAACGCATTATCGCGCAGCTACAGACACCGTTCCGCCTGGGCGCGAAGGAGATCTTCACCTCCGCCTCCATTGGTATCGCGCTGCCCACGCAGGATTACACCCGGCCGGAAGAGCTGCTCCGGGATGCGGATTCGGCGATGTATCGCGCCAAGGCCGAGGGCCGCCACCGCGCGGCCGTCTTCGATGACCGGCTGCGCCGCGAAGCCCTGCTGCTACTGGAACTGGAAGGCGACCTGCGCCGCGCCATCGCGCGCAATGAATTCGTACCGTTCTTCCAGCCCATCGTGGATCTGGAGGACATCCGCGTGGTCGGGTATGAAGCGCTTCTGCGCTGGCGCCACCCTGAGCGCGGCCTGCTCCCGCCTGCCGAATTCCTCGCCGTGGCCGAGGACACCGGTTGTGCGGAGGCCATCGACTGGCAGATCTTCGAACAGGTGGCGCGCCAGGCGCGCGCGCTCACACGCGATGAAGGCTTCATCAGCATCAACGTGTCCGGCAGCCATTTCCGCTCACCCAACCTCGACCAGCGCCTGCTCGATCTGTTCGCCGAGCACGAGGTACCTGCCCGCTGTATCCGCGTGGAAGTGACCGAGCGTGCGCTGCTGGAAAACCCGGCCCAGGTGAAGCGCATCCTGGAAAACCTGCGCCAGCACGGCGTGGGCGTGGCACTGGATGACTTTGGCACCGGCTACTCGTCGCTGAGCTACCTGCACCAGTACCCGATCGAGACCCTGAAGATCGACCGTTCGTTCATCATTGAGCTGCCGGCCGAGGAAAGCGAAGGCCACAGCACGGCCGTGGTACGTGCGATCCAGGCGCTTGCCAATTCGCTGCGGATGCAGGTGATCGCCGAAGGTATCGAAACCGAATCGCAGATGCGTGCGCTTCGCCGCATCGGCTGCCGGTTCGGCCAGGGGTTCCTGTTCGCGCAACCGGCACCGGCGAGCAAATGGCTGGGGTCGCCGTTGTCGTTGGACGCTTAGGGTCCCGCCTCGCCGCTTTGTTGGCTTTTCGCGTGCAAGCACGCTCCTACAACCTCCCGCTGCGTAGCTACAACGCGGGCTGCTGTAGGAGCGCGCTGCGCGCGATGCTCTTACTGCAAGGTATGAGGTGCCGGCGGGTTATCGGCGCCGGATAGCACCTGCTCCGCATCTACGCGATCGAACGTGTAGCGCGTGGCGCAGAACTCGCAGACGACTTCGATCTCGCCGCCACGATCCTCAAGGGTTGCCTCGACCTCGTCGCGGCCCAGCGCGCGGAGCATGCCTTCCACGCGCTCGCGCGAGCACGTGCAGCCGAAGGCGAGTGCGCGGGGATCGTACAGGCCCACCGATTCCTCGTGGTACAGGCGGTACAGCAACTGCTCGGGCGAGGTCTCCAGCATCTCCTTCGCCCCCAGCGTGGCGGTGAGCTGGCCCACGCGGTTCCACGCGTCGTCATCGGCATCGGCCGCGCTGTGGCCGCCCTCGCCCGCGATGGGCTGGAGCATCAAGCCGACGGCATGCGTGCCGTTGGCGGCCAGCACGATGCGTGCGGGCAGCTGCTCGGAGCGCTCGAAGTAGCTCTCCAGTGCCTGGCTGATCGACGCATCCTGGGCCAGTTCCACCACGCCCTGGTAACGGCCCTTCTCGGCATGGCCCACGGTGATCGCGAGCATCGCCTCGTCCAGCGTGCCGAGTTTCACGGTATCGCCCGCCACGGCCTCATCCACGCCTTCCGCATTGAAGCGGGCAAGGCCACGCACACGGCCCTGGTCGGTGCACTCGGCGAACAGCAGCCGCACGGCACCCTGGCTCTTGAACTCAAGGGAGAGTGAGCCTTCGAACTTGATGTTGCCGGTCAGCAGCGCGCTGGCTGCCACGGCCTGCCCCAGCGTATCGCGCAGGCCCTGGGGGTAATCCACGCGCGAGGCGATTTCCTGCCAGCTGTGTCCCAGCCGCACAAGCACGCCGCGCACGCCCGCCTTCTCAAGCATGAAGCGGTGCAGCACGTCGTCAGAAACGAGGGTTTCGACAAGGGAATCGGTCACGGTAGCCTCCTGGTGATCCGACGAAAGATGGGGGCGGAGCGCGCATGCGACAAGCCCGGCGCCTTTGGCCCTTATACTGCGCCATCCTTCGCCATCGCGCCGCCATGCCCCCGACGCCCCGCTCGCTGCTCCGCCGCATCGTCCGCCTCGTCGCCTTGCTGGCCATTGCCTGGCTGGCCCTGTCGTGGCTCGTGGTACTGGTGCTGCGCTTCGTGCCACCGTGGACCAGCGCATTCATGATGGAGCGCCGGGTTGAGGCGGTTCTCACCGGCGAGAAGGGCTTTACGCTGCGCCATCGCTGGGTGCCCTGGGACGAGATCTCGCCGCAGGTGGGCATCGCCATGGTCGCCGGCGAGGACCAGAAATTCCCCTTCCACCACGGTTTCGACGTGGATGCGATCCAGGATGCGATCGACGCCGCCGATGAAGGCAAGCGGCTGCGCGGCGCCAGCACGATCAGCCAGCAGACCGCCAAGAACCTGTTCCTGTGGAATGGCCGCAGCTTCATCCGCAAGGGGCTGGAAGCGTATTTCACCGTGCTGATCGAGGCGACCTGGCCAAAGCGGCGCATCCTCGAGGTGTACATGAACACCGTGGAGCTGGGTGATGGCGTGTACGGCGTTGGCGCGGCGAGCGATACATTCTTCCACGTGCCGCCGTCGCGGCTCGGGGTAGCCCAGGCGGCCCGCCTTGCCGCGGTGCTGCCCAACCCGCGCCGGTTCCGTGTGGATGCGCCCAGCGCATATGTGCTGCGCCGCACGGCATGGATCTCGCAGCAGATGGCCCAACTGGGTGGCCCGGCGTACCTTAGCCGCCCCGCGCCTGTTTCGGGGCGCGTCCGATGAGCACTGCCATGCCACCCTCGCTCGCCGTCATCGTGCCGGCCTACAACGAAACCGCCGTCCTCGAACGCTTCCACGGACGTCTTGCAGCGGTGTTCGATGGCATGGATGTGAACGCATCGGTGATCTACATCGATGACGGCAGTGCGGACGACACCTGGGCAATCATCGATCGCCTGGCGCAGACCGATCCACGCGTTGTCGGGCTGCGACTGTCACGCAACTTCGGCAAGGAAGCGGCGATGACCGCCGGGCTAGACGCGGTGGATGCCGATGCGGTGGTGGTGATCGATGCCGACCTGCAGGATCCCCCCGAGCTGATTCCCGATCTGGTCGCCCGCCTGCACGAGGGGAACGACGTGGTGTACGCCACGCGTGCAGACCGGGCGGGCGAGACGCGCCTTAAGCGCTTCACGTCCGCGGCGTTCTACCGGCTCATGGAGCGGCTTTCCGACAACCCGATGCCGCGCGATACCGGCGATTTCCGGGTGTTGTCACGGCGCGCGGTCGCGGCGCTGCGCGAGCTGCGTGAGCGCCAGCGTTTCATGAAGGGGCTGTTCGCCTGGATCGGCTACCGCCAGGTGTCCTTTCGTTACCACCGCGATGCACGCGTGGCGGGCGATACGAAATGGAACTACTGGCGCCTCACGAACCTGGCCATCGAAGGCATCACGTCGTTTTCCGTCGCTCCCCTGCGCATGGCCACGTGGCTGGGCATGTCGGCGGCTGGCGTCGCCTTCCTGTACGGCCTGTGGGTGATCCTGAAGGTGCTTATCTGGGGTGACCCGGTACGCGGCTACCCCACGCTCCTCGTCGTCATCCTGTTCATGGGTGGCGCCCAGTTGATGGGGCTGGGGATCATCGGCGAGTACGTGGGCCGTACGTACGCCGAATCCAAGCGCCGGCCGCTCTACTACGTGGAGGACCGGCGCGGTGCCGGCCACCCTTCACCCGGCCATGACTCCCATGGCCCCGGGCAGGCGTAGACTCTGGCTATCGCGGCGATCCGCGCCGCGCCCATCCGGGGAGTCGAGCATGCAGCAGGTCAAGCATCTCCTGGGAGCCAAAGGCAAGGAAGTATTCGCGGTCGCGCCCGATGCCTCGGTGTACGAGGCCGTGCAGCAGATGGCCGAGAAGAATGTCGGCGCACTCGTGGTCATCAAGGGCAGCGAACTGGTCGGCATCATTTCCGAGCGTGACTACGCGCGGAAAGTGATCCTGAAGGACCGCTCGTCACGCGACACACCCGTCGCGGACATCATGACCGCCAGCGTCATCACCGTAGCGACCGATGCCACGGTGGATGAGTGCATGCGGTTGTGCACCAACGGCCGCCTGCGCCACCTGCCCGTACTGGATGGCGGCCGCGTGGTCGGGGTCGTTTCCATTGGCGACCTGGTGAAGGCGACGATCGACGAGCAGAAGGAAACGATCAACCAGCTCGAGGCCTACATCACGAGCTAGCGATCGCGATCTTCCGGCAGCAGGTCGGGCGAGGTCGCCGCGCGCCGTGCGATTTCCGTGGCGATGGCGGCGACACCGGCACAGACCAGGCCAATGGTCGAGATGCCCACGCCAGCCATGCGGGCGGCGGTGAGCGCGCTCGTGACGGCAAGGTCGCCGAACCGCCACACGGCGGTCTCGATGAAGTTCTTGCCCTTGTAGCGCGCCTCGCGCGGCATGCGGGTGTACAGCGAATCCGAAGCCGGCTTGATCATGCCGTAGGTCATGCCGCGGCTGCCGATCATCACCACCGCAATCAGCGGCACCGTAAAGCCCATCACGCCGATATCCGCTGGCCCGAACACGACGAGCAACGCCAGCAGCACGAAGTTCACCAGCGATGGCACCACCATCGCCCATACCGCGCCCAGCCCGCGCAGGAGCAGCGGTGTGAGGGTGAGCTGCATGATGGCGCCCAGGCCGTTCACCCACAGATCGAGGCTGGCGTAAAACGCGGTGCGGCCCGCGTTGTCGGTGAAGTGGGCCTTGGCATAGTCCGCCACGAGCGCGTAGGCCATGGTGCCGATGCCATCGCTGAGCAGCATCAGGATGGCCATATAGCGCAGGAACGGCTGCGTAAAGGCCGACTTCGCGCCCTCAAGGATGGAGCCACCCACCGCCTCGCCATGCGCGGCCCCGGCATCGCCGGGGCGTGCGGACAGCGCCATGAGCGCGCCCAGTGCCGCGAGCAGCGTGATCGCCGAGATCAGCAACATGGATGGCACGCCGATACGCTCCACCAGCAGCCGTGTGATCAGCGGGCCCAGCAGGGCGCCGCCCATGCCACCGAAGGCGATGAACGGAAAAACGAGGCGCGCCTGGCGGCTACGGAAGATATCCGCCATGAAGCTCCAGAACAGCGACACGACGAACAGGTTGAAGACGCTCACCCAGACAAAAAAGACCACGCCCAGCGTCTTCGCGCCTATCGTGTCCTGCGCGACGAATGCCGGGATGAAGGCGACCATGCAGGCGATGAAGGCAAGGTAGCTCGTGGCCACCACGCGCCGCCCCGGGAAACGCGCGACAAGCCAGCCGAACACCGGTGTAAGCGCCAGCATGGTGACCAGCACCACCGCGTAGAACCAAGGGAGCGAGGATGATCCCACCGCACCGACGAGCTGGTCGCGCAGGGGGCGCAGCACGTAGTACGAGGTCATCACGAAGAAGAAGGCGATGATCGAAAGCGCCAGGGTGGCGCCCTCGCCCAGCGGGGATCGGCGAACGTTCACGGTGGCCGGCGGTTCCGGAGGAGGCCGCAAAAGCCTAGCACGGGCCTTAGGCGCCGCGCGCTTCGTCCACGAACTCCGGCGGTAGCGGGCAGCCCAGGCTGGCGCAGATGGCGCGCAGGCACTCGGCCTCGGCCACCGTGACCACACCGTCGGCGGCGATGGCCAGCCACAGGCCACGGACCACCAGTTCTTTCGACGCGGGGTTGCAGCGCGAGAGTTCGATCACCGCGCCATCGAAGGCCATGCGCCAGTCGGGCACGGAAGGCATGGCTGCTCCCGTCTCGCCGAAGGCTTCGCGCTGCGCGAGCTGCCATGCCCGCTGTGCAGCCAGCGGGTCCGGGTTGCCAAAGGTGGCCACCACGGCGCACAGGCGGCTGTACGCATCGCGCGCATCACGCAGCTTGCGCTCACCCGGCCTTGCTGCCGCTCGCGGGTCGCCCATGCCCACCAGCCGCGCGCGCAACAGGCGCGAGAGCGCGTACTCGAACAGATCCACCTGGCGGTCCGCCATGACGAACTCGCGAACGAGGGTCAGCAGCGCCTCGCGGTCCTGCGCGGCCAATGTGCGCAACGCGGGGGCGGCGATATCGACGAGCGGAAGGCGTGCCGCGGGCGCGAGCAAAGCCACCAGCGGCTGCAGCTCCATGAGCCGACCCACGTCCGCCTCGCCGAGCACCACGCGCAGTGCGTTCACCTGTTGCGCGTGGACATCGGCCTGACCGGCGGGCGCCAGCAGCATCGCGAGCACCAGCGCGCGCGCCCTCACCGGATCGTGCGCCGCCGCCACCAGCGCGGGCGGCAGGCCGGCGCGCACGCTTCCCGCGTGTTCCAGGTCCCGCGGTTCGGCCGTGCCGACGCGGCTGGCCACCGCGGTGGCGTAGGCAACGCCGCCGGCAGTGGTCGCGGCAAAGCCACGTGTGGCTGCCTGCACGTCTTCGTCGGGTACGCCAGCGTCGGCATGCGCGGCGGCCGCAGCCACCGCATCGGCAAGATCCGCCTCACGAAACGCAGGATCGAGCGCCTTGATCCGTTCGATGATCGGCGGGTGGGTGGCGAACCATGAGGTCACCGCCGACGCTTCGCCGAACAGCATGTGCGCGACTTCAGCGCGCTTGGGCGAGGTGAGCGTCGAACCGCCAGGCAGGCCAGCGATTTTTTTCAGGGCGCCCGCGAGGCCCCGGGTCTGCCGGGTGAACTGCACGGCGGATGCATCCGCCAGCGACTCGCGCGAACGCGAGACGCCCGCCTGAATGAGCCGCGCGAAGAACAAGCCGATCGACCCGACCAGCCACAGCCCCAGGCCAAGCAACGCCACCACGCGCACCGAATTGTCGCGGCCGCGCCCGGTAAAGCTCATGACCTCGCGCCCGACCACCGAAAGCACCAGGATCCCGAACAGCAAGCCCATGAGCCGGATATTCAGCCGCATATCGCCATTGAGGATATGGCTGAACTCATGCCCGATGACGCCCTGCAGCTCGTCACGATCGAGCTGGTCCAGGCATCCGCGCGTGACGCAGATGGCGGCATCGTCGGGCCCGTAGCCCGCGGCGAACGCGTTGATCGATGCCTCGCCCTCCATGACGAACAGGCGCGGTACCGGCATGCCGGCGGCGATCGCGGTCTCCTCGACCACGTTGCGCAGACGCCGTAGCGCAGGATCCGCGGTCGCGGGATCCACCGGCACGCCCCCGAGATCGCTGGCCACGACGGCGCCGCCCGCCGACAGGCTGCCCATGCGCCACGCCATGGCGACCCCGATCACGAGCAGCACCGCCGGCGTGGCGCAGGCGGCCCAGAACCACGGCGGCGTCTGTTTCCTGAAGATCATGCCGGCGAGGTACGCCACGGCATCCACGGCGAGCACCGTGCCGAGCACGGCCAGGATGAACAGCACGACGAGCCAGCGCCCCATGCGGCGCGACTGTTCCTGGCGCTGGAAGAAATCCATGCGCGCGCGCCGCCCTTACGTGAACGACACCTTCGGTGCCTCGCGCATGGCGGGCTGTTCGATCTGCAGCGGTTCAGCGGCCGGGAAGCCACCCGCCACCAGCGAGTTCGGGAACGTCTCGCGGCGGTTGTTATAAGTCATCACGGCGTCGTTGTAGGCCTGCCGGGCGAAAGCGACGCGGTTCTCGGTCGAAGCAAGTTCTTCCGAAAGCTGCATCATGGTCTGGTTGGCCTTCAGGTCCGGGTAGGCTTCCTGAAGCGCGAACAACCGCCCGAGCGTCTGGCCGAGGGCATTTTCACTTTCCGCCACGCGCTGCATCGCAGCAGCCTCGCCGGGATGACCCTTCGCCGCCGCCAGGCCCGCCACGGCGGCGTTTCGCGCCTGCACCACGGCTTCCAGCGTGCCGCGCTCGTGGGCGAGGTAGCCCTTGGCCGTTTCCACAAGGTTGGGAATGAGGTCGTGGCGCCGCGTTAGCTGAACGTCAATCTGCGCAAAGGCGTTCTTGTAGCCGTTACGCGCCGTCACCAGTCCGTTGTAGATGCCGATGAAGTACACGACAATGCCAATCACGATGATCAGCAACACGATCAGTGCCATGGTCCCCTTCCCTCCGCGGCGTGCCCCCACGCCTGATGTGCCGCGAGAATAGCATGCCGTTTCGTTCCGCCTCCTTGCTCGCCTGCGCGCTTGCCGCTGCACTTGCCGTCCCTGCCGCCCTCGCGGCACCCCCGCCGAAACCACCCGTCGTCCACGTGGATCCGGAAGCGGCGAAGATTCCCGCCGATCGCGTGAAGCAGACCGTCGAGGACTACAAACGCTGGCTCGATGCCGCCGAAGCCCGCGACGCCGCCCCGGCGATCGTTACGGCGATCATCGTCGACGACAAGGTTGTCTACGAGCGCGCCATCGGCTACGCCAACGCGAAGACGAAGGAACCGGCGACGCCGGAAACCGTGTTCCGCCTGGCCTCGCTCTCCAAGGCGTTCGCCACGGGCGTCACTGCCGTGCTGGTCCGCGACGGTTTCCTGAACTGGGATACCAAGCTCACCGATACGCTGCCCTACTTCAAACTGAAGGATGTGCAGGCGGCGCAACAAGCGACGGTGCGCGACATCCTCGGCCAGCGCCTGGGCCTGCCACGTAATACCTACGATGCCATGCTCGAGGCCGATGCACCCTACGAGGAGCTGGTCCGCAAGCTCGATGAGGTGGACCTGTCGTGCAAGGTCGGCGCGTGCTACGGCTACCAGAACGTCGCCTTCAGCATGATCGGCGACGTGATCTACGCGACCACCGGCGACTACTTCTTCCGCCAGGTGGAACGGCGCATCTTCGCGCCGCTGGGCATGACCACCGCGAGCTACGGCCGCGATGCCCTGGAGGCCAGCAAGAGCTGGGCACGCCCGCACCGTGGCGGCCCGCACAACTGGATCCCGTACGAGCCGAACGATGCGTACTACCGCGTGGCCCCTGCGGCCGGCGTGAACGCCAGCCTGCGCGATATGGAACAGTGGCTGATGGCGCAGATGGGCGGCCGCCCCGATGTGCTGCCCACGCCGTCGCTCGATGTGCTGCACGCGCCGGGCGTGGCCACACCTTCGGAAGAACACTCGCAGCCCTGGCGCCGCGCGCGCGTGACCGATGCGCACTATGCGCTCGGCTGGCGCGTCTTCACCTATGCGAACGAGGATCTGGTCTACCACGCCGGCGCCGTCTCGGGTTACCGCACCATGATCGGCTTCTTCCCGAAGTACCACGCGGGCGTGGTCACCATGTGGAATGCCGCGGCGCCTATCCCGGCAGGCCTGATGCCCATGGTGTTCGATGATCTGCTCGGCCTGCCCCACGTGGATTGGGCGGGCGTGGAGGGCAGCGTGCACACGGCGCCCGTTGCCAAGGCACCGGCCAAGGCGGCGACGAAGACCAAGGCCGCCCCGGCCAAGAAGAAAGCAGCCCCCAAGAAGAAGAAATAAGGCCTTTGTTGGAAAAATGCCCGGTGACGACGGGCGCAAAAAAAAGGGCCCCTGTGAAGGGGCCCTTTTTCTTGGATCGCTGTTTCGGTCAGCGGCCCAGGTTGAACTGCAACCTGCGGCGCAGGGTCACCGTCATCGGCTCGCCGTTGCGCATGGCCGGCTTGAACTCCCAGCGGCTCACCGCATCGATCGCCGAGCGGTCGAAGATGTGCTTGGGCTGGGCATCCACCACGTTCACATTGCTGACAGTGCCATCGGTGCCGACCGTAAGCTCCACGTCCACCCAGCCTTCCTGGTTCGAACGCATCGCCGCCGTCGGGTAGCGCGGGTTCACCTGGCGCACCAGCACGGCATCGGTAATGGCTTCCGCATCGGCCGTGCGCGTCGGCGCGACGGGGCGGGCAACCTGCTGTGGCTGTGCTGCCGGCTGCTGTTGCGCCACGCGCGCCGCCTGGTCACGTGCGGCCTGCTGGCGCTGCGCTTCCGCCGCAGCGGCCGCCTGCTGCTCAGCCTGGGCCTTCGCCGTTGCCGCTGCGTTCTGCTGGGCGAGCTGCGCCTTCTGCGCATCCTGGGCCTGCTGCTGCTCGCGATCCAACGTCTTGCGCTGCGCATCCAGTTTGGAGCGAAGGATCGTGAGCGTGTAGTTCGCCGGGTCGGCCTTGGCCAGCAGGTCGATCTCGCGCTGCGCCTCGTTGAAGTCGCGGGCGTTAATCGTCTGCTCGGTCGCGGCAGCGCCGTACGAGAAGGTTTCACGCAGCGCATCGGCGGCCACGGCGTTGCCCGGCTGCTTCTGCAGCACCTTCATATAAAACTCGAAGGCGTTGTTGCCTGCCGGGGCGACCAGGCGCTGGTCGTTCATGGCAGTGCGCGCCTCGGCCAGCAGCTGGTCGACACTCAGCGCATCGACGTTGGCCGGCGGTGCCTCGCGGGATGCACCCTGCTTGGTCGCGCTGGTCGCGCCCTGCTGGGTCAGGTCCACGTTGGCATCGTGGTACGGCTTAATAATGAGGAAATACGCAGCCACGCCAAGCACCACGACGATGGCGAGGACGGCGAGCGTGACCGGATTGATGGCACCGCGCATGCGGTGGCGCACCGGGAATCGATGACGGGTATCCATGGCGGCGGGACTGGACTCCGGAATGAACGCGCGCCCCCTGATGGCTTGACGCATGGGACCCCCCGTCCCACGCAGCGCGTGGCAGGAAAGGTAACCGTAATGGGGGCGTGAATCCAGCCCGCGGGCCTAGGAGGTTTTCCGGGGGCAGGAATATACGCTGGCGCTGGAAATGAATAACCCCGGCCGGGCCGGGGTCAATTTTCGAAGTGGCTCCCCGCGCTGGGCACCGCGGGGAGCTAATTCGCAAACAGCTTTCTTATTAGAAGGTGGTGCTTTGCTTACGCAGCCTTCGGTGCCTTGACGGCCTTCGGCGCCTTGGGGGCCTTGGCCGCCTTGGTCGCACGAGGAGCCTTGGCAGCGGCAACCTTCTTCGCAGCAGCCTTGCGCGGAGCAGCCTTGCGGGCAACCTTCTTCGCGGCAGCCTTACGGACGGTCTTCTTCACTGCAGCCTTCTTCGGCGCAGCCTTGCGGACGGCCTTCTTGACGGCCTTCTTGGCAGCGACCTTACGGGTCGAAGCCTTCTTCACCGCCGTCTTGCGGGCGGTCTTCTTGACCGCAGCCTTGCGGGCGGTCTTCTTCACCGCAGCCTTACGGGCCGCAGTCTTCTTCGCCGGTGCCTTGCGGGCAGCCGTGCGCTTCACGGTGGACTTCTTGGTCGCCTTTTTGGCGGCCGACTTCTTGGCAGTGGCTTTCTTGGCAGTGGCCATGGTTCGTCTCAGCTCCTCATCAGTTGGCAGTGGTTGCCCAGTAAAAGCATGTAGGAACGCTTCAACCAGCAAATCGCTGTTCGTTGCGTGCCTTAAATTGTTGACCTGTCGGCGGGTGCGTTCATCAGAAAGCAGGCGGAGGATGTGCAGCGGAATCGATACCGTGATCTTGCGTACCGCTCCCGCTTTCGAACCGTGCTCCACATACGGTCGGATGAAGTTATCAGTTTCCATTTCCGGGTTCCCCGTCAATTGACGCAAAAGCTATTCCTGAACAAATCCGCTGTCAATAAATTTTGGCTCTAGATTGAAGACCTTGCGGCTAGATCACGCGACCCCGAAGGGCGTCGGGAGATAACCGGAGGGAGGTTTGCGGACCTCCCTCAATCGATTTTCCGTTTGCTCGCAAATCATTTTCAGCGATTCGCACGTTTACAAAAACACCTTGAATAAAGGCATTTCGTGAACCGATTTGCGAAACGCGTACGCGCGGCCGTCGAGTTGTCGCACGGTCAATCGGCGTGCTGCCGAGTGACCTCGAAGGGCGCTTCGCGGGGATGAACGGAAGTCGACTGACGGCCAAAAAAAATTTTCCCCAAAGGGGTGCCGCGGACAAAAAAATGCCGGTCGAAGACGACCGGCACCAGGTTCGAACGTTCCGACCGACCGTCAGTGGTCTTCGTTTTCGACCAGTTCGTTGTACTCATCGGGACCCAGGAGGTCGTCGATTTCGCTCCGGTCGGCGTACTTGATCTTGAAGATCCAGCCGTCGCCGTAGGCATCGCTGTTGATCGTTTCCGGCGCGTCCGAGAGCTTCTCGTTCACCTCGACGACTTCACCCGAGAGCGGCGAGTAGATATCCGACGCGGCCTTCACGGACTCGACGACGGCAACGCCCTTGTCGTTGCCCGCCTCGACCGTGCTACCCACTTCCGGCAACTCGACATATACGAGATCGCCGAGTGCGCCCTGGGCGTGGTCGGAAATGCCAACGGTGGCGGTGCCGTCATCGTTGATGCGCACCCACTCGTGGGACTTAAGAAAATGCAGATCGCCTGGGATTTCGCTCATGGGGTATGCCTCGTTCTCGGGAGGGGGCGGTGGTAGCAGCCGTAATTGTACCGGTCCGGGCGCGATGCGGAAGCGCCCTGCGTCGCACCGGCGTCTGGCCCTGCCATCAGTCATTGCCCGACCAGCACGCAGGCGGTGACGGACTTTTGACACATCGAATTCGCACGCACGCGTCGGCGCCGGCCGACAGAGCGTGGGCGTGCGCCACGGCAAAGTCTTGGCCACACCCGCCCACCCGGCGGGTGCTTCCCCCAACGACACAAGGAATTGCCATGGATGCACAGACCCCCCGCACGGATGCGGCAGGTGAAGAAGCCCTCACCGTTTTGCAGCGCATCGAACTGAAAGATGCAAAGGAATCCTTCCCCAAGGGCGATGCGGAGATCTTCGCCGTGATCTCGGGTGTCGGCATGGGTGGCCAGCCCAAGGTCACCGTCCACCAGCTGCCATTTCTCACGGCGGCAAACCAGCCACGTACGCCGAATATGGATCTGATCCACTGGAGCGACTTCGCATCCCGGTATGTGAACATCCACCTGTTCGAGCGCGACGGTGACCTGGACTTCAACGTGCTCGCCCGCACGCTGGTCGGCTCGGTCGGTGACCTGGGTGGCTTGCTCATTCCGGGCGCGCCAGCGAACGCGACGGACACCGGCGGCACCACCGCCGCCGGAACCGACACGCCGGTGGAGAAGGACAAGGGTGATAGCGACCAGGGAACGAAGGACGCTAACGGCTCGGTGGTCCGCGACATCAGCGATGCGGCAGGCAAGGTGCTATCGGTGGCGACGGGCCGCACGGCAGCGGCGCTCAGCCTCGTCAGTAAAATCGGCGATGCCGTGCTCGATAGCATGGGCACCCGCTGGCTGAAGGACGATCACGACTACGTGGACTCGTTCTATACGATCGAGCGAGGCGAGTATTACAAGGATCGCCTTGGCGCCGCCCGCAACGCCAAGGTCACGCTGAAGCCCGTGGCCATCGGCTGAAGCGGAAACAAAGAGGGCGGCCCAGGGCCGCCCTCTCTTTCACATACGTATATATATGTATGTGATCAGCCGGCGATGCCTTCCATCGGCTTGCCATCGCGCACGAACGGGAACTTCACCACGCGCACCGGCACTTCCTTGCCGCGGATATCGACACGCACATCGCCCAGCTCGCCGGCGGGCACGCGTGCGAACGCGATGGACTTGCCGAGCGTGGGGGCGAAACCGCCGGAGAGGATCTCGCCCTCACCCGCCGCCGTGAGAACTTTCTGGCCGTGGCGCAGCACGCCCTTGTCATCCATCACCAGGCCCACCATCACGCGCTTCACGCCATCGGCCTTGTGCTTCTCCAGCGCGTCGCGGCCGATGAAGTCACGGCCCTCATCCAGGGAGATGGTCCAGGCCAGTGCGGCTTCCCACGGCGATACGGATTCATCCATATCCTGGCCGTAGAGGTTCATGCCCGCCTCGAGGCGGAGCGTATCGCGCGCGCCCAGGCCGGCCGGCGCCACACCGGCTTCGCGCAGGGCGTTCCACAGCTCGACCACGCGGGTGTTCGGCACCACCACTTCGAAACCATCTTCGCCGGTGTAGCCGGTGCGGGCCAGGAACAGCGGCATGCCATCGGGGCCTTCCGTTTCCAGCGCGGCGAACTTGCCAAGCTTGCGGGCCTTCTCCTGCACTTCCGCCGGCAGCAGGCCGATCAGCTTCTCGCGCGCGTTCGGGCCCTGCACCGCGATCATGCCGAACTCCGGGCGCTCGCGGACGCTGACGCCAAACGCGCCAGCCTGCTTCTCGATCCAGGCCAGGTCCTTCGCGCGGGTGGCCGCGTTCACCACCAGGCGGAAGAAATCTTCACGCAGGAAATAAACGATCAGGTCGTCGATGACGCCGCCGGTCTCGTCCAGCATGCAGGTGTAGAGGGCCTTGCCCGGCTTGGCCAGCTTGTCGACATTGTTGGCGACCAGCTTGCGAAGGAAATCGCGGGTCTTTTCGCCGGTCAGGTCCACCACGGTCATGTGCGACACATCGAACATGCCGGCATCGTTACGCACGGCATGGTGCTCTTCGATCTGCGACCCATAGGCGATGGGCATATCCCAGCCGCCGAAATCGACCATGCGGGCACCGAGCTCGCGGTGGGTGGCGTTGAGTTCGGTCTTGTCGGTCATTGTCTTACCTTCAGGGGATAGGGCATGGGGGCCAGCCCGGCATTATCCCGGCAGCGAGCGCCAAGTCCAAGCGCGCCGCAACATCTTCCTGCTAGCCTTCGGCTCCATGGATACCCCTTCGCTGCCCGGCACGGTCACCCTCACCCGCGATACCGGCGGCGAGCGTCTCGTGCTCCGCGGGGACTGGACCCTGCCCTTTTACGAGGCCCTGCAGAAGCGGGCCAACGAACTGGCCGGCTCCCTCGGTGCCGGGGTGCAGGTGGATATCCACGATGTCCACGCCATGGATACGTCCGGGGCGTTCGTTATCGCCGAACTGCTGGGCAGCTCGCGCACCCAGGCGCTGGCCCAGGACGAGGCCCTGCCGGCGGCGCGGCGTGCCCTGCTGAAGACCGTGGGCGACGCGATCGATACGTACTGCAAGGGCGTACCGCGCAAGCGCGATGCCGGGTTCGTGGTGATGCTGGAGCGGATTGGCCGTGCGGTGGCCTCGTTCTGGAAGCAGACGGCGAAGCTGCTGGGATTCATCGGCATCACCCTGCAGGGGTTTGCCGCGACGGCCTGGCGCCCCAGCCGGTGGCGGGTCACCTCGCTGGTGTCCCACCTGGAGCAGACCGGCCTGGATGCCGTGCCCATCCTGGCCCTGCTGTCCTTCATGGTCGGCGCCGTTGTCGCCTTCCTGGGCTCCACCGCCCTGGCCGCCTACGGCGCCAGCGTCTTCACGGTCGACCTGGTCGGCTTCGCCTTCCTCCGCGAGTTCGGCGTGCTGCTCACTGCCATCCTGTTGGCGGGCCGCACGGCCAGTGCGTTCACGGCGCAGATCGGCTCGATGAAGGCGCGCGAGGAGATCGACGCGATCCGCACGCTGGGGCTGGACCCGGTGGAGCTGTTGGTACTGCCGCGCGTGCTGGCCCTGCTCATCGCCCTGCCCCTGCTCACCTTCGTCGCCATGATTGCCGGCATCGTCGGCGGCGGCGTGGTTTGCCTGGCCACACTGAAGATGTCGCCCTCCATGTTCCTGAACATGTTCCAGGAGGACATGCAGCTGCGCCAGTTCCTGGTCGGCATCGCCAAGGCGCCGGTGTTCGCCTTCATGATCTCGGTGATCGGCTGCATGGAGGGCTTCAAGGTATCCGGTAGCGCCCAGTCCGTGGGCGAACACACCACCTCGGCCGTGGTGCAATCCATCTTCGTCGTGATCCTGCTCGATGCGGTGGCGGCCCTCTTCTATATGGAGATGGGCTGGTGAGCACCGAAACCGTCATTGAAGTGCGCGGCCTCACCAACCGGTTCGGCACGCAGACCGTGCACGAGAACCTGGACCTGGATGTACGGCGCGGCGAGATCATCGGCATCGTCGGCGGTTCGGGCACCGGCAAATCCGTACTGCTGCGGACGATCATCGGCCTGGTACGCCCCGTGTCCGGCGAGGTGCGCGTGTTCGGCGAGAACCTGCTTTCTCTGCCCGAGGAGAAACGCTCGCTGGTGGAACGCCGCTTCGGGGTGCTGTTCCAGAGCGGCGCATTGTTCTCCTCACTGACGGTGGCCGAGAACGTGGCGCTGCCCATGGTCGAACACGCAAAGCTTGATCGCGCCGATGCCACGCGCCTGGCCGGCGTGAAGCTCGCGCTTTCGGGGTTGCCCGTGGATGCGGGGCGTAAATGGCCCGCCCAGCTTTCCGGCGGCATGATCAAGCGTGCCGCCCTGGCCCGCGCGCTCGCGCTCGATCCGGAAATCGTCTTCCTCGACGAACCCACGGCCGGGCTCGACCCGATCAGTGCGGCCGCCTTCGATAGCCTAATCGTCACCCTGCGCGATGCGTTGGGGCTCACCGTGTTCCTGGTCACCCACGACCTGGACACGCTGTATTCCACCTGCGACCGGGTCGCCGTGCTTTCCCAGCGCCGCGTGCTCGCCGTAGGCCCGATCGATGAAGTGGCCCGCACCGATGATCCCTGGGTGCAGGCGTACTTCAACGGACCGCGCGGCCGCGCGGCCACCTTCGCCGCCCGCCAAGGCAAGGACTGACACATGGAAACCCGCGCGCACCACATCCTCATCGGCATCTTCACCCTTGTCATCGTCATAGGCGGCCTGCTCTTCGGGGTGTGGCTGGCCAAGGCGCACTCCGACCAGGAGTGGAATTACTACGACGTGGTTTTCAACGAGGCGGTCACCGGCCTGTCGCGGGGTTCCGCGGTGCAGTACAACGGCATCCGCCTTGGCGATGTGAACCAGCTGCGGCTGGACCCGAATGATCCGCGGCGGGTGCTCGCGCGCATCCGCGTGAGTGGCGATACACCGCTGCGCAAGGATACGCACGCCAAGCTCGCGCTGACCGGCGTGACTGGCGTGGCGATCATCCAGCTTTCCGGCGGCTCGCCCGGCAGCCCGCTGCTGGTGGGGCATGATGGCGAGGTGCCCATCATTAATGCGGATACCTCGCAGCTGGCCAAGCTGCTCTCCAACAGCGAAGACCTCATTACCAATATCAACCAGGCGGCGGCGCACGCCAGCGAGTTGCTATCGCCCGAGAACGTGCACCGGATCGAGCGCACGCTGGATCACCTGGACAAAACCACCGGGGTGATCGCCGATGAGCGCGAGGACATCCGCTCGCTGATCAAGCAGCTGGACGTGGCGACGAAGCAGGCCAACGAAACCCTGGCCGAGAGCAAGGATCTTGTGCACAACGCCAACGGCCTGGTCCAGGGCCAGGGCAAGGCCACCCTGGAAAGCGCGCAGCGCGCCATGGCGTCGCTCGAACATTCCATGGCCTCGATCGATCGCCTGATCAACGACAACAGCGATGCGCTGAATGGCGGCGCCGCCAGCCTGGGCGACCTGGCGCCGGCCCTGCGCGAACTGCGCGACACCCTTTCATCGCTGCGTTCGATCACGCGGCGCCTGGATGAGAACCCCAGCGGCTACCTGTTCGGGCGCGAGAAAACCAAGGAGTTCACCCCATGAGCCGTATGCGGTTCACCCTTTCCGCTTTGATGCTTGCCGCGCTCGCGGGTTGCTCCATCCTGCCGAAGGCCGAGCAGCCCAGCGTTTATACGTTGCCGGCCGCACCGGGCGCCCGACCGACCGCCGCCGCTGCCGCGCCGGTGCCATGGGGCCTGCGCGTCGCCACGCCGAACGCACCGCGCTCGCTGGATAACGCACGGATCGCCGTGGTGCCCTCGGACAACACGATTACGGTGTATGCAGGCGCGCGTTGGAACGACAGTGCGCCCCATGTGTTCCGTGACCGCCTGACCGATGCGTTCCGCGACAGCGGCCGCGTGACGGCGCTGAGCACCGATGACAGCAACCTGGCCGCCGACTACGAGCTTGGCGGGAACCTCGCGGCTTTCCAGACCGACTACGCCGATGGCAAGCCGGAGGTGGTGATCCGCTTCGATGCCATGCTGGCCAATTCGCACAAGCACCAGATCGTGGCCAGCCAGCGGTTTGAGGTTCGGGAACCGGTGGACGGCAAAGAGGTGCCGCAGGTGGTGCAGGCCTTTGGGCGGGCGATGGATAAGCTGTCGCGGGATGTGATGGGCTGGACGTACCAGGCCGCGCCCAGCAAATAATCGCGCCGCTGTGTACTGGTCGCGCCGCTGCGTACTGGTCGCGCCGCTGTGTACTGTAGGAGCGCGCTTGCGCGCGATGGGTGCTCGCGGCAACCTTGAATCGCGCGCAAGCGCGCTCCTACAACAGCCGCCGGTTATTTGGGTTCGACGGGGTACGCCGGCTCGGCATCCAGCGACGAAGCGCATACCGCCGCCAGTTCGAGCAGGCGCAGATCGGAACCGCGCGCACCCACCAGCTGCATGCCGATGGGCAAACCATTGGGCAGCGTGCCCATGGGAATGCTCACCGAGGGGCAACCCGCGAGGCTCGCGAAGCTGCACAAATCGGCCTGCGATGCCGGTGCCGGCTGATCCAATGGGAACGCACCCTGCGATGTGGTCGGCATGACCAGCACATCGACCTGGGCGAACAAGCGGCGCATCTTCAGCGTAGCGGCATCGAGCACAAGGTCGGCCGCGACGTAGTCTGCCGCGGATTTCTTCGCCGCGAAGTCCACCATCTGACGGAACCCGGGCGATACCGGGTAGGCCTCATCGGCCAGCTCGTCGGCAAACGTGTTGAGCATCTCCGCTTCCATCAGGAGCAACCCGGCACGGCGTGTGCGGGCGAAATCCCAGTCGGAGAAGTCTACGGCGCGACGTTCGCCCAACTCGCCCTTCAGTTGGGAAAGCGCGTTGTCGAATACATCGATAACGTCGCGTTCGACACCCAACGACGCCAGGTCAGGCAGAAAACCGGTGCGCAGGTTGCCCGGTTCCCAATCGGGCGGCTGGAACGCCACGCGGCGGCGGCGCGAACGCGCATCGTCGGCGTCGTACCCCGCCAGGGTCTGTAGCAGCACGGTGAGGTCGTCCACGCCGCGCGCCAGCAAGCCCACGGCATCCAGGCGCCGGGCGGCCGGCACCAGGCCGCGGGCCGAGATTTCGCCGTGGGTGGGCTTCAGCGCGTACACGCCGCAATAGCTGGCGGGGACGCGGATCGAGCCCAGGGTATCCGAGCCGATGGCCGCTACCGCCATGCCCGCGGCCACCGCCGCAGCGGCACCGCCGGACGAACCGCCGGCCGTGTAACCCAGGCGATGCGGATTGTGCGTTGCGCCATAAAACGGATTATTCGTGGTGAGGCCGAGCGCGCCTTCATCCATGTTGGTCTTGCCAAGCAGCACGGCACCTGAGGCACGCAGCCGCGCGATGGCGTGTGCATCCTGTTCGGGCACCACGGTGCGCCGCCGCATGCCTGCGCGCGTGGGTACCCCGGCCACATCGAAATTATCCTTGATGGCGATCGGCAGACCATCCAGACGGCCCATGACGCCGTCGCGGCGGCGCCGGTCAGCAGCCAGGGCCTGCTCCTGGATTAGCGATACGCTGACATCCGTGTAGGCATTGAGCACCGGATTCAGGCGCTCGATCGCGTCCTGGTAGGCATCGGAAAGGGCCTGCGGCTGCGCCCGGCCGATAGCCAACCAGTGCATGATCTGCAGCAGCGAGGCCCGGCGCATATCCGTGGCGGTGACAGGCAACATCGTATTCATGGAATCTCCTTGCGCTTGGAGACGACTATAAACCCCGTATGTGAAAGACGTGCAATCCCCCTGGGCGGCCTGTTTCAAACGGCGATTTGCCCGGGTTGGGGGGAAACAGGACAATAACCGTTTGATCCTGCCAGCCAGATTCGAGAGCCAGCGATGAGCGAACGCGAAACCATGGAATACGACCTCGTCGTCGTCGGCGCCGGCCCTGCCGGCCTCGCGTTCGCGATTCGTACGAAACAGCTCAACCCGGAGGTCGCGGTCTGCGTCATCGAGAAGGCCTCGACGATCGGCGCGCAGATCCTCTCCGGCGCCGTGATTGAAACCGCCCCGCTCGACCGGCTGCTGCCTGAATGGCGCAAGGCGCCGCCCCCGGTCTGTGTGCCGGTGACGAAGGATGAGTTCTGGTGGCTCAAGGATCACCAGTCGGGCATCAAGGCGCCCATTGCTCCGCCGCAGATGAACAACCACGGCAATGTGATCGTCAGCCTGGGCGCCCTGTGCGCATGGCTGGCCCCGCAGGCCGAGGCGCTGGGCGTGGATGTATTCCCCGGCTATGCGGCCGCCGAGGCGCTGTTCGATGAAAGCGGCGCCGTGAACGGCGTACGCATTGGTGACATGGGCATTGCGCGCGACGGCACGCATAAGCCGGGATACACCGAAGGCATCGACATCCGGGCCAAGGTCACCGTGCTGGCCGAAGGCTGCCGTGGTCATATCAGCAAAACGCTGATCAAGAAGTTCGACCTCGACGCGGCGAGTGACCCGCAGACCTACGGCATCGGCATCAAGGAGCTGTGGCAGCTCCCGCCAGGCCGCGGCGAAGCGGGCAAGGTGGTGCACACCACCGGCTGGCCGCTCGCGAACGATACCTATGGCGGCAGCTTCCTTTACCACCTGGATAACGATCGGGTGGCGGTCGGTTTCGTGGTCGGCCTGGACTATCCCGATCCGAACTTCTCCCCGTTCGAGGCGTTCCAGCAGTTCAAGCACCACCCGAACGTGAAGGGCCTGCTTGAGGGCGGCACCATCGTCTCGGCCGGCGCGCGCGCCATCATCGAAGGTGGCTTCCAGTCGCTGCCGAAGGTGGAGATGCCGGGGGCGATCCTCATTGGTGATTCCGCGGGCCTCGTGAACGTGCCGAAGATCAAGGGCACGCACCAGGCGATTGCCTCGGGCATGCTGGCTGCGGAGCATCTGGTGGCGTCGCAACTGAATCCGGCTGGCTGGGACGCTGCACTACGCGGCTCAGCGGTCGTCGCCGAACTCAAGAAAGTGCGCAACATCCGCCCGGGCTTCAACAAGGGCCTGTGGCGCGGGCTGATCAACGCCGCCTGGGAAACCCTCACGGGCGGCGCCTCGCCATGGACGCTGAAGAACCACGCCGACTGGTCGTCGCTGGAGAAGCTGGGCCAGTACGAAGCCCCGAAGAAGGATTATGTGGATCGGACCCTGGCGCCGCGCGATCGGTTGGCGTCGGTGTATTTCGCGGCTACTGAGCACGACGAAGACCAGCCGGTTCATTTGAAGGTGGCTGATACGTCAATTTGTATCGAGCGGTGCACGGTTGAGTACGGCAACCCGTGCCAACGGTTCTGCCCCGCAGGTGTCTACGAAATCGTGAATGACGAGGCGGGCAAGCGGTTGCAGATCAATTCGGCCAACTGCGTGCATTGCAAGACGTGCGATATCAAGGATCCGTACCAGATCATTACCTGGGTCACGCCTGAGGGCGGGTCCGGGCCGAATTACCAGAACCTGTGATGGAATTAGGGTGGAAGCTGCGCCGGCTGGTTCGGCTCGCGCAGCGGGCCAAAGGCAGCATTGCCATCCGCGGCTGGGGTGGCACGCTGCGCCGCGCGTTGCGCCCGCGAGCTGAAGGGAACGACGCGCCGGCGGAAGTGACGGTGCGCGCGCCCGCCGCAGGCCATGCGCCACGGCGCATCCTGGTTATCGAGACCATGACCCCGGATCCCTCGCGCGATTCGGGCTCCGTACGGCTTTCGCAGATCTTCACCCTGCTCAACAGCGATGGCTGGCAGGTCGATTTCCTGGCCGACGATGCCGATGCCTCGTCGGCCGATGCTGCCCGGCTGGGGACGCTGGGTGTGCGCGTCATTCGCGAGCCCGCCCTGCGTTGGCTGGCCCGCGAAGGGGCAGCGCTGGATGCCGTGATGCTTTGCCGCCTGCCGGTGGCCGATCAATACATCGACGTAGTGCGCCGCTTTGCGCCGCAGGCACGCGCGGTATTCGATACCGTGGACCTGCATTTCATCCGTGAACAGCGGGCAGCGGAGCTCACGGGCAACCCCGCGCTGATGCGCCAGGCGCGCCGATCGCGTGATCGTGAGCTGGCCATGGTGGCGCGTTGCGATATCACGCTGGTGGTGAGCGATGAGGAGCGCGACGTTCTAGCGCGTGAAGCCCCTGAATCCAAAGTAGCGCTCCTCAGCAATATCCACGATGCACATGGCCGCAGGCGAGGTTTCGTTGGACGGCACGGCATGCTCTTCGTAGGTGGCTTTGGGCATCCACCCAACGAGGACGCTGTGCGCTGGTTTATCGCCGACGTGCTCCCGCGCGTGCGCAGTGCCGTTCCCCACATGAGGCTGCATGTGGTCGGCGATATCGACGCGATCGCACGCCGTGCGATCGAAAGCGACGCCGTGCTTGTGCACGGCCGAGTGGCCGATCTCGCACCGCTACACGAACAAACCCTGGTGTCGATCGCCCCGCTACGTTTCGGGGCGGGGGTGAAGGGAAAGGTAAATCAGGCAATGAGCCATGGCCTGCCCGTCGTTCTGACCACGATCGCGGCCGAAGGCATGCATCTGCGTGATGGCGTCGATGCCCTGGTCGCCGACACCCCTGAGGCGTTCGCTGCCGCCATTGTCCGGCTGTCCAGCGATGAGAGGATCTGGACCGCGATGTCGGATGCCAGCGTTGAAAACGTACGTCGGCATTTCTCCGTCGATAACGCCCGCCACGCCCTCCGCCATGCATTGGGAACGACCGCATGACAACCACACCGCGCAAGCTGCTCCGATACCTGCTGGGCAGCATCGCGCGCCATCCACGCCTAAAGCGAGCCTTGGTCGATCTGGCCTATCGCGTTCCCTGGATGGACACACGTTTGCGCAACCTGGCCTACCGTGTGGAGCACCCTGAGGCAGTGCTTGACGTGGACCCCACGCAGCTCGCCGATGGAAGCGAACGATGCCTTACGCGCATGCGCGCAAGGGCGCGAGAATGAAGATACAGATCGATATGCAAGGAGTGCAGACCGCCAGCCGCCATCGCGGCATCGGTCGGTACACTCGTGCCACGACGATCGAATTCCTACGGCTCGCCGAAGGCCACCACCAGGTGGATTTGCTGTTCAACGCGGCGCTCGACGGCGTAGACGAGATGCTCGAGAACCTTGCCGAAGCGGGCCTGCGCCCCCATCGACGGGCCTATGGCCCCCTGCGGGATACATCCGCCGACAAGGCCGGAAACGATGCGCGACGCGAGGCGGCCGAGCGAGTATTCGCTCACGCACTGGACATAGATGGCGCGGACGTGGTCTGGCTAAGCAGCTTGATTGAAGGGTTTGGCAGTGATGCGCTCATGCCCCATGGGCTCCCGCGCCAGTTCACCGTCGCCACTCTTTACGACCTGATTCCGCTGCACGAGCCTGCGCAGCTTGGGCAGTCGCGCGCACGGGACTGGTACATGCGCCGCGTGGAGGCATTACGCGCCTGCGATCTCCTGCTCGCGATATCCGAGTGGGTACGTAAGGACGCAATCGAACGCCTGGGCATCGATCCGTCACGCATCGTCACGATCGGCGCTGGCGTCGATGCCCAGTTCCAGCCCAGTGCGGCGGGAGCGGGGCACAGCGATGACTTGGCTCGCCCACTGGGCCTCGACCACCCGTTTATTCTCTATAGCGGCGGCACGGATTCGCGAAAGAACGTGGAGAAGCTCTTTCCGGCGTTCGCGCAACTGCCGCGAGCGACGCGCGAACGGTATCAACTCGTCATCGCCGGCAGCCTGGATGAGGCCACTCAAGCGCGCCTCGACCTGGCAATCCGCGACGCCAGGTTACAGTCGCACGAGGTCCGTTTCACGGGCTACGTCGCCGATGCGGACCTGGTACGCCTTTATCAGGCATGCGATCTGTTTGTTTTTCCGTCCGCGCGCGAGGGCTTCGGCCTCCCGCCACTGGAAGCGATGGCCTGCGGCGCGCCGGTCATCGCAAACCATGCGACCAGCCTGCCAGAAGTCATCGGGAATCCGGCCGCGTTATTCGACGCGGAGGATGTCACCTCGTTGAGTGACGCGATGCTCCGGGTCCTCGACGATCCCTTATTCGCAGCAGAGCTAAGGAAGTCCGGACGAACGCGTGCCAGCGACTTCACCTGGGCGAAGGTTGCAGGGCGCGCGCTCGCTGCCATCGAAGAATCGGCCGGCAAGCAAGCGCACCCGCGTCCTCCGTCGCCTCCCGGCTGGCGGGCGTGCGAACCCGCGTCCGCCCCCCCGGTGGATGTGGAGGTGCCGGTGTACCTCGCGGACGCAACCAACATCGGGGCGCTGCCGTCCCGCCTTCGCGATTGGCCAGGACTGGTCGAGTGGCGAGGCCTGGCCGCCCCCGCCAGCACCATCATGAGCCCGCTCGATATGTACCGCGCGTTTGGCTGGCACGCGATCGTGGCGCCCGCTTCGGTTGATCGGGCGGACGCGTGGGGCACCGCTGCCATCGGCATGAGATCCGTGGTGACGCACACCGACGGCGAGGCATCCCGCGCCGCGTGGGTGGCACGCTTCGCCGGCCATCCCATGGTCCGTCAACGCGCCGTCGAGGACACGATCGCCACGCGGCTTGCCGCCCAGCTTGATGACGGCGACCTGGCCCGAATCGCGGACGCGCTGGACCGCGTCCGGCCACGCACAGGCCACCGATGGCTGATCGACGTCACGCACATCTCTCGCAACGACCTCAAGACGGGGGTACAGCGCGTCGTCCGCAATGTTCTCACCCGGTGGCTAGCGGCTCCCCCTCCCGGCGTACGCATCGAGCCAATCGCGTTCCGCGACGGGCGCTATGAGCATGCGCATGCGTATGCGGCAGCCTTACTCGACGTCGCTGTGCCTGCGGGGCTTTCTGCCGATACCGTGGCTGTCACGGAAAGTGACGTGTTTGTCGGCCTCGATTGGGCCATGGAGAGTCTGCCCTCGACCGCACCGTTGCTCCACACGTGGCGTCGCGCTGGCGTCGCTATGCATTTCGTCGCCCACGACCTGCTACCCATCACCTTGCCCGAGGCGTTCCATCCCCAGACGCGCGAGGCCTTTCTGCGCTGGCTACAGGCCATGGCGAGCCTGGCAGATGTCGTGCACTGCGTTTCACAGAGCACGGCAGATGACTTCGCCCATTGGTTCGGTACGGATCACCCAGGCCACCCGCCACGTCTGCGTGTATTTTCTCCGGGTGTCGCGCCGCTTGCGCCGCCTGCCCGCGGCACCCTTTCAGCGGCGACGGAAGCGGCATTTGCGGCGCGCCCGACACTCCTAATGGTAGGCACGATTGAGCCGCGCAAGGGGCACGAGCAGGCCCTGGATGCCGTCGAACTACTCTGGGCATCCAATGCCGACCTGAACCTGGCTATCGTCGGAAAGCGCGGCTGGCTCGTCGGCCCGCTGATCGAACGCATCGAGCGGCATAGCGAACGAGGCAAGCGGCTGTTCTGGTTCGAAGGCTGCGACGATGCCACGCTCGATGCCATCTACGAAGCCAGCACGGCGCTCCTGGCGCCGTCGCTCGGTGAAGGCTTTGGCCTGCCGGTGATCGAAGCTGCGCAACGGGGCAAACCGGTGATAGCCCGATCGTTGAAGGTGTTCCGGGAAGTGGCAGGCGATTACCCTTCGTACTTCTCGGGGACGACGCCAGCAGCACTTGCGACGCATCTCGCGCGCTGGCTAACGGAGCGCCCCGTACGCGAGGCACAGGATGAGTGGCCCAGTTGGGATCAGTCCGCATCGACCCTTGCGGCGCACATCCTGGATGACCGGTATCACCCCTGATCAGGGGTGGACATCGATGACTCGCAAATCAATACCAATGACACGACCATCGACGCTCAGGCCAAGGGCAGCCGGGGAGGTAGCCTCCGGGATATCCAAGGCGATATCGAGCAGATCGCGGTCACCAGGGACGGTCAGCGACAGCTCGTGGTTCGCCAAGTCCCTTACTGTCGTGGTTGCACTGATGCCAGGCCGATCGAGCGAACGCGCGGCCAGGGTCACGGGCCGTTCCGGGGAGGCCGCGAACGCTCCGAAGCCGAGCGATACCTTGCAAGGCTGCCCCTTGCATGCGGCGGGAACCGGCAAGCTGATCCGCGCCTTTGCCTGGGACCACCGCACGCCAGGTTCCTCCGGGTTCCATCCGCTGGTCAGCATAAACCGCGCCGCGTGCAACTGACTGGCAATGACGACGGGGTAGCTGATGGCGGCGATGTCCGCAGTCCGTGCCTGCTTGCGCGCATCAGGATCCCTGAACGCAGGCTTCAGTGAGATGGTCGCGAATAACGGGCCATCGACCACGCTAAGGTAAGGCGATTTGCTGACATCTACGAGGGCTGCCGCATAGTGTGCCCGCTGTGTTTCGATGCATGCCGTCGACACTTGCCGGTGCGCCGGAATACTCGCACCGTCAAAACACGGCCAGTTGAGTGCCGAGCGCAATAGATCGACGTAAGGCACGATGATCTGATCGCCCGTGCCGTCGAGCAGGAAGAAGGTAGCAAGATCGGTGAATTCGGGCCGAACAGGATCTCCCAGGTTGGTCATGGCGGTCGGCCACTCAGCGACCGCTTGTCCAACGTTCTTATCACCACCGACATTGTAGGTACGGATGCCAAGCCTGGCGGCCGCGTAGCCAGCGAGGAAATCGTTGCCAACGGGAACAAATGCGACTGTTGGTCCGAGTCCCGCATGGCGCATGCCACCGACCCAGTCCACGTCGATGGCGTCGGCCATCCGTCGATACGCCAAACCTTCGTGCCACTTCTCGCGCGGGTGCGGAAACACCATAACGACGAGTGCGAGGACGAGCACGGTATCCGACCAACGAGTCCCCTCCCGGCGGCGGCTGCAATAAATCACTACCAGCATCCAGCATGCACAATAGCCAAGCGCCGCCCAACGATAAGGCGCTCGCATCATGCGGATTGCGGGCAGGTGCGTCGTTAGGTAGGCCGTATGCGTTCGCGTTACGGCTGCGTGCGACGGCATCAGGGGATCTGACACGTCAGGTGGCTTATGCGAATTGACTTTCAGCGACGGGCCGAGCGATAGAAAAAGGCTCGCCATGGCGATCAGCACGATCCAGCGCGTCAATGTGTGCTTTCGCGTGCGCCAGGCCGCATAGCATGCAAAAATCAGGAGCGGCGCCGCGAACGTGGTTATCCACACCGAGCGATCACCGTACATCGTGGCTTCATCGCGTAACTGGCCAATCCCCAGTACATCCCACAGCCAGAATTCGCCCGACGTTGGTAGCCAAGCGAATGTAATGTCCATGCCCCATGCGCGGAACATCGCCAGGGGCGCAGTATCGTAGTGGCCACCGTGGACGTAGAGTCTATAAAGGGCCGCCGCGCCGCCGAACGAAATAACCACCGCAGGCGCAGCCACCGTGAGCAAGCGGCGGCGTACGTCGGGTAATCGCCGCGTATCCCAGAGCTTTCCGAGGCTCAGCACGGCCGCGCCCGCAGCGAACATGACGAATGTGTATCCATCCATGAACGCCGAAATGAGGGTGGCGGCGACCAGCACGGCAGCGGCACGCAGGGTCGGACGGTCAAGCAGCCCAGCGATAGCCCACATGTAGGCGGGCAAGAGCGCGATGCCCAAGCCGAGCATGCTGTACCCGGCATGCATGTATACGATGGGCAGACAAAGCCACAGGCCTGCTAGCGCGCATGCCAACCAACCGCGCGTGCCAAGCCGCCAACAAGATGCGATGGCTCCCACGTAAGCAATGGCCAGCCACAGTGCGAACATGGCTGTGTAGGCAACGAGCGGCTTCATACCTACGCCGATCAGCCAGGCGCACGGCAGTGCGCCCGCGAGGCCGAACGATATCGCGGCCGGCATGGGAGCGCCGAAGTTATGGGCGTAGATGGAAAACAGCCCACTATTAGCGAATGACTGCGCAAAGCTTGCTGTCCAAAGTGCCTGGCCCAGGGTAGGGACCGTGACACCGGGTATCGCTCCATTCACGAACAGAGCCACCACGAAAACCAGGGTGGCAAACGTGCCGTAGGCTGCTCGCGATCGATGCCAGGCCGTCATGCCATGGTCTCCTGCCGCCGGCCGCGTAATGCGAGCCCCACCAGGCAAGCGAGTGCGTCAGCGCATACGGCGATAATCCGCGTTGCCAAGACCGCGAAAAGAAGCGTCGACGCGTCCATGGATGTCCTTAGGAAATAAAGCACGACCGCTTCGCGGACGCCGAGGCCGGCTGGCGCGCCCGGCGTGACCATACCAATTAGCCATGCGGCCACGTAGGCTCCAGCCACCGCGGCGAACCCAGCCGCGCCACCAGGCATGATCGCCCCGCGAACACATACGACGGTGATAAACGTGGCCGCCGACGCCATCAGGTAGGCCAGGTATAGGGCGGTAGCCCTTGCGTATGCGGGCCCAGCCACCCGCCGGACCAGCCACGGCGCCAGTACGACGATGCACGACACAGCCAGAAACCATGCGGGCACCGCCAATGCGGGAAGCAACAGCGGCGTTGCATAGAGTCCAAGCAAGACACCGCACGCCCCGACCATGACGAGCTCAAGCAGCGACGCCTTGGCCAGGGATCGTCCGGATAACCCGACTGCCATCCCCACAGCCTGGCGTCCTGCATAATGAAAGATATTCCCCGGTATGTAGCGCGCGACGTGCGTCGTGGCGTACGTCGCGACGGCCCAGCGTCGGGTGACGTACGTTCCTTCCGCAGACAAGACGGCGCGCCAGGCCAGCGCCAGACACGCATTCATCCCAACCCCTGCAAGGATCAGGCAGCCGAAGGCCAGCCAATCCGCGCCCCGAACGCTGACCGCATCAAGCGAAGCGCCGTAACGGCGGAGCTGCACGACAACAAATACAAGGCCCCCTACAGCGAACAGTCCGCCCACCGCATGCGCGTAACGCTTCCAGCGTGGAGCGCGCGATTGCCCGTCAGCCACGTGCGCGGGCCAGGATCATGGTCCACGGCAGCGGGTTGCGCACCTCGACGATATCGAAGTAACGAACGACGAGCTTCTTAAATGCATCGGCGGACCAATGCTGGATGTGCCCCGGGGTATTGCCAAGGTCTGCGAGGTACTTTCCCCGAACCATGTTCAGCGCACGCCAGATGGGTTCTCGCGGCACGCTTACGATGACGTAGTCGTCTACGATGGCTTGGAGTGCGCGCAGGCCTCGCTCGGGATCGTCGAGATGCTCTAGCACTTCGCAGCAAACGACGAGTTCGTCGGGATCACGGCGCCCAGCCAGGTCATAGATGTTGCGAACCTCGAACGTAGCTTCCGCCAGGCCGAGAGTCGCCGTGTTCTCACGGGCCAGAGCTACCACCTCCGATGAGATATCGCAGCCAGAAACCGTGAAGCCCGCAGCGTGCCACTGAGCGATCCAATAGCCTTCGCCACAGCCTACCTCGTGGATCGCCGCTGGGCTGGCACGCGCCACCAGCGCATCGAGCGCGTCGTGAAAGCCTTGCATGAGGCGCCTGACCACGATGTTCCGCGAGCCATACTTATCGAAGGTGTTACCGATGACCAGCCCTTGGGCATCGATGGTGCCACCCGCCACCTTATGCGTCATGATCATCGCCCATTGCTGCGGACGCGCGATCGTCCGCAAGTGCCTGCTTGTACCGCACATCCTCGAGCAACCTTCGGTTTGCCGCCAGAAGGTCGGCCACAAAGGCAATCAGCATGGTCTGGAAACCCATGCCCAGCAGGATGGCAGCCAGGATCAACGACTGAATGTGGCCATCGCCATCGCCTTGCAGGTATTTCACGACAAACCGGATCCCGGGGATGAGTCCGGCCACGAAAAGCGCGATACCAATCGATGCGAAGAACCGAAACGGCCGATAGACCACGAATATCCGGACGATCGTGACGATGCTCCGCCTGACATAGGACGGAATACTTCGGACCAGGCGTGACGGCCGGAGGTCGTCGTTGACGTGGATAGGCACCGATTCCAGCACAAGGCCACGCTGTCCCGCCTGGATAATGGTTTCGAGCGTGTAGGTATAACGGTTGAAGACAATCAATTGCTGAGCGGCAGCGCGGCTAATGGCGCGGAATCCGCTCGGGGCGTCGGTCACCTGGGAGCCGCTTGCCAGGCGGACGACTTTGCTCCCCAGCTCTTGCAACATTTTTTTTACGCGCGAGAAGTGGTCGATTGAGCTGATGGGCCGCGAACCAACAACCATATCGGCGCGCCCGGCCACCACGGGGGCGGTCAGCAATGGAATGTCGGCGGCGCTGTACTGGTTATCTGCATCGGTATTGACGATGACATCCGCGCCACAGCGCAGGCACTCCTCGATGCCCGAGATAAAGGCCCGCGCAAGCCCCTGATTACACGCGTGGGTCACCACGTGGTCCACGCCGTGCGCCCTTGCCACGGCCGCAGTCTCATCCGAACTGCCGTCATCAATGATCAGCCACTCGACGGTCTCGAATCCCTCCACCTGCCTCGGCAGATCGGCGAGCGCTGTCCCTAACGTGGCCTCCTCGTTAAGGCACGGGATCTGGATAATTAGTTTCATTTTCTGCCCTTGCGGCGGCGCATCCGGCGCCACCCTGTGAAAGCTACAAGAAAGGTCCCCAGTCACACAAACGCAACAAACGTGATCTGGATGACAAGCTTTCGTAATTACTGCCTAGTCAGTTAAAAGTTTGTTGGCTCCTCCTCCGTAGGTTCCATCCCAACGGCTATCGGCCCCTACCGCATCGCGTCAAACGCTGGTTTGAAGATTCGCTAGAATGCGGGGTTCCCAAGAGGCGGCCACCATTGCGGCCGCTCCACGTACAGGAACCCCCGAATGAAGATTCTGGTCGGCTACAAGCGCGTCGTGGACTACAACGTCCGCATCCAGGTAAAGCCCGATGGCACGGGCGTCGTGACCGATGGCGTGAAGCTCTCCGCCAACCCGTTTGACGATATCGCCCTCGAAGAGGCCCTGCGCCTGCGCGAGAAGGGCGTGGCCGAGGAAGTGATCGTGGTCGGTATCGGCCCGGCGGACCTCACCGCCCACCTGCGTAATGGCCTGGCCATGGGTGCCAACCGCGCCATCCACGTGCAGACCGCCGATGCCGTCTCGCCCCTGACGGCCGCCCGCACCTTCCTGAAGCTGGTCGAAAAGGAGCAGCCGGGCCTGGTGATCCTGGGCAAGCAGGCTATCGATGACGATGCGAACCAGACCGGCCAGATGCTGGCCGCCCTGTGGGACCGCCCGCAGGCCACGTTTGCCAGCAAGGTGGAGATCGCCGACGGCAAGGCTACGGTCACCCGCGAAGTCGATGCCGGCCTGGAAACCATCGAAGCCGACCTGCCCGCCGTGGTCACCACCGACCTGCGCCTGAACGAGCCGCGCTTCATCAAGCTGCCGGACATCATGAAGGCCAAGTCCAAGCCCATCGATGTGATCGAGCTGGGCTCGCTGGGCGTGGATGCCGCCGACCACATCAAGACCACGCATTTCGCCGCGCCGCCCAAGCGCAGCAAGGGCGTGATGGTGAACGATGCCGCCGAGCTGGTCGCGGCCCTCAAGCAGAAGGGCCTGCTGTAAAGCAGCCGGACAGGAGCACATAGCATGAGCAAGATCCTCGTTATCGCCGAGCACCTGGATGGCAAGCTCAACGGTTCGACCGCGCGCGCGGTGAGCGCCGCCGCCGCCGCCAAGCCCGATGCCATCGACGTCATCGTCCTTTCGGATGCCCCGGACGCCATCGCGGCTGAAGCCGCGAAGATCGACGGCGTGACCAAGGTGCTGGCCGTGGCCCGCGCCGAGAACGCCCACGCCCTGGCGGCCGTGATCGCGCCGCAGGTGGCCAAGGCCGCGGCCGGGTACACCCACGTCTTCGCCCCGTCCACCACCTTTGGCAAGGACCTCGCCCCCCGCGTGGCCGCCCTGCTGGGCGTCTCGCAGGTCAGCGACGTCATGACCGTGGAAGGCCCGCACAGCTTCAAGCGCCCGATCTACGCCGGCAATGCCATTGTCACGGTCGAGGTCGACGCCGGTTCCACGGTGGTCGCCACCATCCGCACGGCCTCCTGGCCGGCCGCGGCCAGCACCGGCAATGCCCCGATCGAGGCGCTCAGCCTGGACGTCGCCCTGCCCTCGCACACCCGTTTCGTGAACTTGCAGCAGGGCAAGAGCGACCGCCCCGACCTGCAGGGCGCCCCCAAGGTGGTCTCGGGCGGCCGTGGCGTGGGCTCGAAGGAAAACTTCGAGATCATTTACAAGTTCGCCGACAAGATCGGTGCGGCCGTGGGCGCCTCCCGCGCCGCGGTGGATGCCGGCTACGTGCCCAACGAGATGCAGGTCGGCCAGACCGGCAAGATCATCGCCCCGGAGCTGTACATCGCCGTGGGTATCTCGGGCGCCATCCAGCACCTGACGGGTATCAAGGATGCCGGCACCATCGTTGCCATCAACAAGGATGGCGAGGCGCCGATCTTCGAGATCGCCGATATCGGCCTGGTGGGGGATCTGTTCAAGATCCTGCCGGAACTTGAGGCCGCCCTGGGCTGAGACCAGCTCGCAGGTAGCGCGCCACGGGATTCTGGCGCTATGAAAATTGGCCTGGATCGCATCCAGGCCAATTTTTTTGCCATTTCAGTCAGAGGCGCGCCTCGACGTCATGGCCTGTGTGATTAACGCGCGACCTTAGGGATTGATTCGACGCGGCTCGTGCCCGGAAACAGCCGATGGCTAAGGGCAATGCCCCAAGCGTCAAAGGTCCGCCGAAACATCACCGCCACAATGAAGGTCGCAAAAAGCGTGGCGGCAATGGACATCGCGGCCGCCGGCGCCCGGGACAAACCCCATCCGCTCAGGCTCGCATACAGGATCGGCTCGAGGCTTAGCACCAGGGAAAAGTGAACAAGATATAGGGCGTAGGAAATACGACCTACGAACTGAACGGGCGGGCAGGTGAGGACCCGTGCACCAAACCCGCAGCGCACGGCGTACACCGCGCATGCACCACCTAGCATATTGAAAAAGTTCTTTCGCCAGTAAAAGTCGCTCGAGATACCCACCGACCAGTCGAACAACGGCGAAGCATCGAAGCTGCCGAACACAATGGCGCCGACAACTGCCATGGCGAGGGCTTTCCGATTAGACGTTCGTACCCGGCCGATATGAACGCCGACCAGAAACCCCGCATAGAAAGGCCACGTCTCCGGAGCGATTGAGGAGATCGCCACCGTTACCACAGCAAAAAAGAGCAGTGCCAACGGACCACGTGGCGCGAGTGCAGCGTAACCGAACACGAGGAACGACCCGAGTAACTCGATGCGCATGGTCCAAAGGACCGGCACGAATGCCGATGCGCCCGTGAGCATGGCTTGGTAGGCGCCATCCTTAACGGCCATGCCAATCGTGGGATCAAACTTCCAGAAGGTCGCGAGCCAGTGATTGCCGGTTAGGCTCACTACGTGTTGGCGCGAAGCAATGCCAAAATGCATCGCGACGTACGCCAGAAGGACGCTGCCAAGCACGGGAACGCCGAGCCTGAAATACCGCCTGAGTGCCTGCGTGGTCAACTGGTCAAGGTCGCCGTTAGCGGAAAAAACAGCCGTTAGCACGTAGCCACTGAGCACGAAAAAGATGCAAACGGGGAAGTTCCCATTCCAGAAGACCGAGAGAAAAGGAGCTGAAAGGATCCGCTCCATTGCTCCAAGTTGTATCGTAGCCTCGGCTGCATGCGGCCACAGGTACTGGAAGCCGACAGGGAAAATCGTGAACAACAGGTGACACAGCACGACGTTGACCGCGGCCACGCCTCGAAGTCCGTCCGCACTTGCATCCTTTCTCATCGCAGCCCTTCGCAAATCATGTGATTCTACCGTCAGACTATAACGTGGTCATGCAGCACCGACACCTGCGCGATACCGGAGCTGTCAACGCGAAGTTCGTGGATCTCAACGCACGCGGCTGTGCCGCCAAGGTATGTAAAGCATTCGCTCGCGTGCGCACGAGTAATAAATATCGCTTCGCCAGAATGCCAACGGCTGGGGCGTCGCCTGGAAGTCGCTCATACGCATGCAGTGCATCCCAGGCCGCAGTGAATCACGCAATGAACGAGCCTGCGATTGCGTATAGGGCAATGCCACGTAATAAAAGGACGCCGCAACCAATGGCGCGCATGTAAGGCATACGCGCCGGCTCAGCATAGGCTCCGTCGCGAGTTGCCGCGGACGCATGGCAAATGGGAACGCAGCAAGCGTCGCTACCATCACCGGGATCATCAATCGATTGCCCCAACCATCCCAGCCGAACGGTGTCCACCAGCGAGACAGCGCAACCAGGAACACAGCCGCCGACGTGATCGCCAGGAAGACGACCGTTCGCCGGGGAATAAAGCCAGCCACGCGCCACCCGGCAATGGCGATAAACAGCGGAAAGCACCAAAAGATGAGCACCCCCCCATTGGGGGAAAGTAGGGATCCAGCTAGGAACTCAGCGCTTCTGGCGTACGACGGACCGGCCTCAGCCGCTTCGTTCATGTAGGCCAGTGGCAACGGTACGCCGAATTTGACCCAACAGTAGCTGAGGTCAAGCAACTGTCCCAGGAGCACGGGGCCCGTAAACAGCAATCCGCAGCGCCACAATCGTGCGCGCCCAACCGGCGTCGATGCAACTTCACGGAGCCCGTTGGCATGCCATGCAAGCGTGACGAGCACCCCGAAGCCGACGAGTACGGCGGCCGTGTCTTTGTACAGCGGGAATACCAATCCCGCTATGGCGACAACCCACGCCGTCCGTTTGCCGGCGTCGAGATGGGACGACGTAAGGATTCGCGCGAGCCCACCGAGGTAGATACCGCAGAACACACCGGCCTGGACCTCAAGTGCGCCGCTGGCAACATAAAACATCGGCAACGGGCTTAGGGCCAACGCAAGCAGATATGGCCAACCGACGTGACGCACGACTGACAGCCCCTGAGTCAACGCAAGCACCACGATCGGCAAAACAAGCGCGAAGCCATTGACTAACGTGAGAAGCAACTGGGCACGTCCCGGTGACACGCCAAGCATTAGTGAATTGATCAGGTAGGCCAACGGAAACTTGCTCACCTGTCCAAAGCAGGGAACCGCGGCACTCGCCCGCGTGAGACAGCCAATGAGGCCTTGCCAGTCGCCCTGCCACGCAGCGAGATCCGTAACCAAGAAATCTGCGTGCCGCTGAGAGCCGCGAAAGGCTAGCCACAGCATTGCAATCGCAAGAAACCAGCCAAAGAAGAAAACTCGACGATTCGATTCCGCGTGACTCACAGCAGTTCCTTTTGCACAAACGTTTCCCTGCGCGGGCACTCGCTCGCCGTCTTGATAGTCGTCATGTACCGCATGCCCTGGCACTTCACCAGGCAACTTGGTTACTCAACGCTGTCGTCCGCCGCCCATTTGAACGACGCCGGAGGCATGCCGACATCATGTGACCAAAAAACACCTTCCTGCAGGAGCGCGATCTGGAGCGTGCCCCCAGGAACTTCCTCACGATTCGAGATGGGTATTTTCACGATGATCCCTCCATGTCCAGGAATGTCACGCGGCAGGTCCCTCCGGTTATTCCATCCATCGGTAGGACGGCCACTCGCATCCAGGAAGCGCCACGAAACACGGACCGGCTTACCGACAGACGATGCCACGGCCACCGAGTTGGAAGACGCGTTACCTATCCGGACATCAACATATGTCTGCGCACCCGCCTTGTATCGGCGCTGCACTTGATAACTTAGCTGCCTGAACTCTTCAGGTGTGTAAGCTCGATCGTTACGAGTGACCTTGTCAGCGAGCGATTCATCGCGTATCCGATAAATCGATACGACCTTCTCCCCGGAGACCTTACGCTGGTAGAACAGATCGTAATCGCTCAGGTCCGCCTTCCCGGTGAATCGATAGTTATCCAGTATGTATTCCGTCTTCGCCTCAGGAGACGACAGGATGAATCGATCACTCTCCTTGCGAGGCATGGAGAGTAGCGCACGGTCCAATGGTGTCGCGCTTATCGCCTTGACGGTAATCGCCTGGCTATCGGTGCGGCTCAGGATTGATTCCAGCGCCGCCCAGTTACCCACACCCCAGTAGTCAAGCTCGAAGCGATTCTTCCAGTCGCCGCCGGCGAGACGATTGAAGTACACGTTCTGCAGCGGATGCGCCCTGACTATCCAGTAACAGTTGCCCAGCAAGGACAACCCGACCACTACCAGCACCAGAGGCCGCCCCCAACCCATCCCCACGCTCTTCGCCCTGACCAGACCGGCGAAGCCACCGATCGCTACGAGGACGAATGCTGGATACACGAAATACAAATGCCGCCACCCGTCATAGACTACCGAGTGAAGCGCCATGATCGCGAGAATGGGACAAACCAGAAGAGCGAGATAGGCTAGCTCAGCCATTTCGGTATTGGAACGCCACAGTGCGAATCGATTCCGTGCAAGCAATCGAAGACACCGGATTACCCCAGCCACCATGCATACGGTGAACACGATCGGCGTAGTTATTAGAATCCATACAGGGATGTAGTGCCAAGGCAACGCTGTCGCCTGGTACACGGTACCGAGATAAAGGACCGAGCTGTTCCACCGGAACTTCGCCATGTTGGACAGCGCTTCGCTGAAGTGTCCGATCGGATCTGCCCAAAGGTACGGGAAGATCGCGTAGACAACGAGGACGGTCGCGGCGAGATACGCGATTGAGCACACGATAAAATGGACCCAGGAGATCTCTTTCTTTATCGCTTTTGCCGCCAGTACGCCCAGCGTCGCCGCAACGATCATGATCCCCATGATGCGAATATCGATTGCAACTGCGGTCATCGCGCCATGAAGCAGCGAGGATCGAACGCTCGGTCTCAAGATGACGCGAGTGAACGTATACATGGCCATCGCTACGGATGCCATGAACACGATGTCCTTTGAATTATAGAACGACTCTGCGAAAAATCGTGGTGATAAAACCAGGAACGCCGCTGCCAGCATCCCTAACCGGTAGTCTCCATAGACCAACCTGGCGGTCTTGTATATCGCCAAAACGCCGAGCGACGAGAACAAGAAAATGATCAAATGGCGAAAAGCGTAAAGGTCGTCGTCATTAACGGCAAACGCCTTCTCAAGCGCAACCAATGGCAATTCGAAGGCCACACCGTAGTCCCGATCCGGCCACTGGCCCAGATCAGGAACGTTCTTCATGCCATCGTCGAGCAACTGCGGAGCAAAGATGCCCTCGACATATTTTAGGTTCACCAATCCATTCATCCGCGAGATTGGTTCGTCCCACGAGACGCCATAATCGGCGTGCACTAGCACACCGATTATGAGATAGATGACAAACAGCAACGGCGCGATGATCTTCGTATAGCTTTTGGTCATACTCACGACATCCCTTTCCGAACCAACCCCGGCGAAGCGGCGGCGACCTCAGTTGTCGCCAAAGAGGTCGCGCGTGTACACCTTGTCGGCGACGTCATTGAGGGCATCCGCCATCCGATTACTGATGATGACGTCAGCCTCGCTCTTGAACTTTTCAAGATCATTGACGACCCTTGAGTGGAAGAACTCCGAAGTCTCCAACACAGGCTCGTGGACGATCACTTCCACGCCTTTGGCCTTGATGCGCTTCATGATCCCCTGGATGCTCGACGAGCGGAAATTATCGGACCCACTCTTCATGATGAGACGATAGATACCGACCACCTTGGGCTTTCGCTTGAGAATGTCATCCGCGATAAAATCTTTACGAGTCGTGTTCGAATCAACAATTGCGCGAATGAGCGTCTGCGGCACACTCTGGTAGTTCGCCAGCAGCTGCTTCGTGTCCTTCGGCAGACAATACCCACCATACCCAAATGAGGGATTGTTATAGCCTCCGCCGATCCGCGGATCCAGACAAATACCTTCGATAATGTGGCGGCTATCCAGCCCATGCGTGACGGCATACGTATCCAGTTCATTGAAGTAGGACACGCGCATCGCGAGGTATGTATTGGCGAAAAGCTTGATAGCCTCGGCTTCAGTCGAATCAGTAAATAGCACCGGGACGTCTTTCTTCTCCGCCCCATCCTGGAGCAGCCGAGCAAAGGTCTTTGCTGCAACCGAATGATCGCCGACGATAATGCGGGACGGATGCAAGTTGTCGTACAGAGCCCTGCCTTCTCGGAGGAATTCCGGCGAAAAGACAATGTTACTGACGCCGAATTTCTCACGCAGCTTCGCCGTATAGCCCACCGGAATGGTCGACTTGATCACCATGGTCGCCGCAGGATTGATCTTCAGAACCTGTGCAACGACGGTTTCGATCGATCCCGTGTTGAAGTAATTGGTCTCGGGGTCGTAATCGGTCGGAGTGGCGATGATGACGAATGATGCGTCCTTATACGCGTCCTCTGGATCGAGCGTCGCCCTAAAGTTCAACGTGCCCGTCTTTAGGGCAGCCTCAAGTTCGGCGTCGACAATCGGCGACTGCCCCTTGTTGAGCATCGCGACCTTGGATTCGACGATGTCCAGGGCCACGACTTCGTTAGCGCGTGAAAGGAGTACGCCGTTCGACAAGCCGACATAGCCGGTGCCAACAATAGCGATCTTCATGGTCATGGTTGTTTCAGCTCCTGGAACGAGGAAAGTCGGTCGGTGCTCCACGGAATGTCCAAAGGAGCGACTCCAATATCATGAGCCCAGAACACCCCTTCCTGGACCAGCGAGAACTGCAAATGTTGATCTGACCCGGGTTCGGCCGGGCCTGGCACGCGCGCGACAATGACCGCACCCTGTCCTGGCTCTAGCTCGGGAATTTCAAGCCTCGGGTCCCACCCCTGGTGAACATCAGCCCGCGCGGACACGACGCGCCAAGAAGCTCGCAGTGGTGGCAAACCACTACCTTTGCCGAGGATGGGCGTCTTACGGTTGCCGTTCTTGATGGATATCCGAACTTCCCATTGCCCGTCCGCCAAACGCTCGGCGCTGTCAAACCCAAGGCGTACTTGCTGGATATCCGTCTTCGTGTATTCCATTTTTCGATGATGAAAGAGGCTCGTAGGCACCACACTCCGCCAGTATTGGCCAGCCGTCGCTCCCTCAAACGGGAGTTCGCCACGCCAATAAGCCGACATCGCAAACGTCGTCGCCATGCAGCAAATGATCAGGATCGCGAAGCACCCTTTTCGCGCGACTGCCGACATTGACCTGAGCGCGTCCGCCAGGACGATCACTCCGAAGGGCGCCAACTCCACGAACCCGCGATGACCAAAGCCGGCGCCGAGGCTCCATGCGTGCCACGATCCATAGAGAAGCGCGAAGATACAAACAAGGCCGACGAACGCGTGGTGGACAGGCTTCCTGATGTAGAACAGCGCGAGTATCACCGCGACGCCGAATGCTGGGTAGTAGCTAATAAGTCCGCGCTCGTATGAGACGAGCACGTCCAGAAAATGCGCACCGAATGAGGGAAACCCTTCGGAACCGTAACTTGAAAGCGACGAATGCCCACTGACGTACTTGCCGTATATCAGCAACACGGCCGCAGCGAAACCCGTCCCTGAAAGCCACGCATACAGGACACGCCACCTGAGCGGGCCCGGGGTCTCGCGTAGGTACACGTATACGACGGCGAGGCTCACGGCGGCATTCGTCTGCCGCACGGAATAGAGCCATGCGGCAACCAGGGCGAACGCGACGATCCGCCCGTTGCTGATGCCTGGCCGGCCATATACCAGCCAGAGAAGAACGGATAAACCGAACGCGCTGTAGATGTGACTGAATGATGCATCGTACGTCGCGTAATGGAATAGCCCCGTGCCAAATACCATGGCCGCCACGGCCACAAGCGACACCGTCGCAGACGCACCTCGACGAAGAACGGTCGCACACAGCAAGACGCAGCTGACAAACAGCAGGACGGAACCACCCCACAGGACCACGCGGTTCTCGCCTACTGAGTACCCGGTCTCATCAGGATGCGCTGCGAGAAAAGGCCACGAGAACGCGAGCTGTAGCAAGCCAACCCCAGGCGGGTACTTGTTTCTGCAACGCAGGCCATCATCGCTTTGCTCAGAAATAGCGCCCACATAGCGAAGCATCTGCCCGTATTTGCAGAACGTTACATCCCCATGCGCGATAGCGTGAGCCCATGCATGATATCCAACGCCATCGGAGCGAATATCTGGCGTGTTGTTAAACGGCCTGATCGCCACGATCGTGGCGAGCAGAGCGGCAAACAGCACAGCCACAAGGGCAAGTACCAGTTTTCGCGACGGTCGCCTTTGCGCTGAGATTGCGTAGACTTCCAAATCATTCCCCAAATACGTCTGGTCAAATCCCGGCGGAGAGGGACGCGATGACGGGAGCCGCTCCGTGATCATGCAGCCAGGCGCGCCCTTCAAGGACGGCGCTAATGGCGACTCTGGATGCCGGCACTGCGGACTCTGGGACGACAAATCGCGCAACACGATCTTCGCCCGGCATCATCGGATCCGCTCCCGGGATCACGATTCTTGGGACCCAGGCGCTGGGATCGCTAGCGGCGTCATTGCTCAGCGTCTGCCAGGACAGTCGAAGCGGATGCCTTGCACCATCCAGGGTACTGACCGCATGCTCTGAGCCGTTGTGGACACGGACGCGCACGAGTATCCCACCGCTTCCCCGGCCAAGTGTTTCGACGCGCATGGAGATTTTGCCCAGTTCAGCGTCGCTCGGCTCCCGCATGACTTCTTCATCACACCCGGCGGGTGCGCCAAAAACAAACGGCATGTTCTCAGCGCCACGGGGGCGAGGCCTTTTCAGCCGCCCGATGAAAAAGTCGGCCGATCCGCGCATCCTCGCCAGCACCTGCGCGCATGGAGAAAGCTCGGAACGCGGTTCATAACCCGGAGGGATGTTCCCAGAGTATCCATTGAGTGTCGGTCGCCCCGTTTCCTGGGCCAAAATGACACCATCAAGCTCGCTGACGTAGAAGTATTCGTCGGCGCGAAGTGGATTGAACAGGACTGTCCTCGGAGGAAGATCGTCAGGCACTTGGGCTGCGAGACGCGTGATGCGATCGCGCGCGCTTGTGATCTCCACCGTGCGCACACTTATGGTCGACGACTCACAAATCATGACCACCACAAGCGCCACCGCGAGAATGCGAACGGCACCGCCCGAATCCCTCGCTGTATCGATTGCCATGGCAATAAGCAGCGCGAGCGGAAGTGTCAGGACCAGGCCGATCCTGGCGACTGCCCGGATTGAATCGACGCCTGGGACCCGCACGAGCCAGAGGTACAGGGAATGGCCACCGACGCTCAGCGTCAGGACGACCAGAACCATGAACGAAAGAGCGGCAATCCAACGCATGCGCGATGGCGAGCGGATAATTCCGAGTACAGCTAGCCCAATGGCTCCCGCACCAAAGAACATCTGTTGCTCGGCGCGCATGGGAATCGTCGAACCGACCCAATAGCTAAACGTTCGCCAGATATTAGAGAGATCCGCTATCAGGTAGCTTTGCGGGCGCGGCAACATCGACGCGATTTCATCGCGCGAACGACGGAAACCATAGAGATGGGCGAAATGCAGGTATGGCGCCATCAACCAGGCAACCGCGATTAGCGCCAGTAGGATCGTGACACCCGCCGTCACGAGTTCCTTCCGACCTCCCGCCGCTCTCCATTGGAGCCACGGCTCCAGCCATTTGCGCGGCCCCCAGCCTTCGATAAGCCACTGGCACACCGCCCAGGCGGCAATGAACAAAAGAAGGAAGTATCCGAGATAGATGGAAACGAAGAACTGCAGGGCAACCGTGATTGCCAGTCGCCCGACCCAGCGTACGGCCGATGTCTCGCGAAAGCGCTGCCAGCACAACAGTGCTAACGGGATGAGTGCGCGCCAGACCAGCTGCGCATGGCCGTATTTGGCTACCACGGGCATGGCGAACGTAAACGCGAACGCGCCTACGGCAGACGCTACGACCGAAAAGCCGAGTCGACGAAAAACGTAGTTCGTTGCCACAAAGTTGGCAATGAATGCCGACAGATACCAAAGATCGAACGCCTGGTAGCGATCCGCTCCAATCATGCGAAAGATCGAATAGATCCAGGCGGATCCCCAGTGGTTATCGGAGAACGTCAAGGCGCCCGGCATCGGGTAGAAGTACGAGGGGCTGATAAGGCTACGCTGCTGTCCCGTCATCCAGCGATAGAAGTGCTCGAGAACGACGTCGTTGAAACGCGCGTCCCCAAGATCTCCAGGAAAGCACTTGAGCCCACACGTTTGCAGCAAGGGAATGAGGCAAAACCCAAGTGCAAGGAGCGCGGCGGGGACTAGCCAGCGAGCTACCCTGCCACTCCAGACCGATTCCGGGGCATTGTTCTTCGGGAACATTCAGAAACCAGACCGTCAGTGGCAGCGGTAATCGGTAGCCATGTGGCTATCACGGAAGGGATCAGTGAGGGCATCGGTGTACTTGCCCATGAGTAGCCGGTGCGTCGGGAGCAAGTTCTTCCGGTAGAACCGGCTGAACGTCGCCAGTCGTTCACCCCATGGCGTCAACGTTACGCAACCATTTTCGATCTTGATCGTGCCTGACTGCAGTTGCTCCGTGAGTCGGACCTCGACCAAATGGTGCTCCTTGACGTATTCCTCGGTGAACACCTGGTGAAACGCGTCCTCGCGTATGCCACCGCCTCGCTGTTCGAGCTTCTCCAGGATGTAGAAGGAAAGCGAACGATCAATCACCGTCGGCACAGAGATCGCGAAGGCATACCCACCCAGAAGCCAGATCAGGCAAAGCTGGATCAACTCCAGGCGGGAGAAGTCACCAAACCAGCGTGACACCGCGCATACAGCCCCCACAACGACTAACGCGATTACCGCGTCAAGAATCGTCGCATAGAACACTACATTCACGCGAAAATTCCGCATGTGAATGTAGTAAGTCAAAAGTAGGACGACCACATAGGCAACTGACGCTATCAGCGCGCGAAGGTACTTGTTCATTTTGATACCAAGTCTGTGTTCGCGAGGGCACGGCGAACGAACAACACGTCGAGCGCCATATCAGCGCTCACGTGCATGCAGTACTTTGTCGACGAATTCGCGATAGCTGCCAATACCCAGCACGCCACCGCTGCGAACCATCCCAGAAAGCATCAGGATAATCAGCGTAAGCGCGGCGGTCTGCAGGAAGACGAGAAGCAGGATGCCGAAGGCCAGCGAGAACCAGCCCGGCGTAGCGAAACCGAGTGCTTTCAACACCATGGCGGTCACTCCGCCGACGACGGAGAGGCCCGCGACGAGGGTGCAGGCAATGCCAACACGCACCAGCACGTCCTCCGCGAACACCATCAGCGCCCTGAATCCGTGCAACGCCAAACCAACAAAGTTCATCTTGCTCTTACCCGCGTAGCGCGGACCACGGTCCAGAGCACAGCTTCCTACGCGCAGCTTTGAACCAAGCACGCAGGCCGCGACGTGAGTCCATAGCTCCTGCATGGATGCGAGTCGCCGCACCGCCGGCATCTTCGCCGCCATGAAGTTCCCGAAGCTGATCTTGCGACCACTAAGGAGCGAGAACAGTGTCTTGTAGACGACGTAGAAGGCTTTGAACTTAAGCGATTCGACGCGGCTCTTTCGAGCCCCGACCACGACATCGACCTCTCGCGAGGCCAGCCCCGCGACAAGCTCGGTGATGCTTTCAGGAGTGTCTTCGCCGTCGGAATCCATGACGACGACGATGACGTCGTCGCCGAAGTGCTCGGCAACGTAACTCAGGCCAATGGCGATGGCACGCTGATGGCCTACGTTGCGTCGCAGCTTCACGACCACGCCATCCAGCCCCGCCGCCGCGATAGCAGCCACATCAAGAGGCTGGCGCACTGATCCGTCGTCGACTGCGACGACGTAGGTGCCGGCGCCTTGTGTCCTTGCCAACTCCTGGAAGAGCCGGGTCGATGCCTCGACATCTTCGTAGACCGGCATGACCACGACTTTTTGCGCGCCTGCCATACTCATGCCTGCAGACGGTGTCGAAAGTAGGCGATCGTTTCCTTGAGGCCATCTTCGAGATTGACCTTCGGCTCCCAGTCGAACGTCGCCTTCGCCAGGCTGATGTCGGGCTGGCGCTGCTTCGGATCATCTGAAGGCAAGGGGCGGTGCTCGATCGTCGACTTGCCGCCGACCAGGCGCACAACGGTTTCCGCGAGTTCAAGCATGGTGAATTCGCCCGGGTTACCGATGTTCACCGGCCCGGTGAAATCCGCCGGCGAATCCATCAGGCGAAGCATGCCTTCAATCAGGTCGTCCACATAACAGAAGCTGCGGGTCTGCTTACCATCACCGTAGATCGTGATGGGCTCACCCTTGAGCGCCTGGACGATGAAGTTGCTGACCACACGGCCGTCGTTCGGATGCATGCGCGGACCATACGTATTGAAGATACGCATGACCTTGATTTCCAAGTTGTGCTGGCGCCAGTAATCGAAGAACAGGGTTTCGGCGCAACGCTTGCCTTCGTCATAGCAGCTACGGATACCGACCGGGTTCACGCGGCCCCAATAGCCTTCAACCTGTGGGTGAATCTCAGGATCCCCGTAGACTTCGCTCGTGCTCGCCTGGAGGATGCGGGCGCCGACCCGCTTGGCCAGGCCCAGCATGTTGATAGCGCCATGGACGCTGGTCTTGGTCGTCTGGACAGGGTCGTGTTGGTAGTGGACCGGCGACGCCGGGCACGCAAGATTGAAGATCCGGTCCACTTCCACATAGAGCGGGAAGGTGACGTCGTGGCGCATCAGTTCAAAACGCGAATGGTTGAGAAGGCCGTCAACGTTGGCCTTGCTGCCCGTATAGAAGTTATCGACGCAAAGGACATCATGCCCTGCCGCGATCAGGCGATCACAGAGGTGGGACCCCAGGAACCCGGCACCGCCGGTGACCAGCACGCGTTGTTGATTTAGAGACATTTCCTATCCTCGGGATCCACGGGACGCTGGCCAAACGGAACCCGACGGCATCGTCGGCCGGCCAGCAAATATTCAATTGTATGCGAAGTTACAGGGCGCTCCGGCGCAATTGCCTGCCCCCGCCGGCCAGACCACCCCCGCATCACCCGAATGATACTACGAGGCTCGCGTCGGATGCCTTGCGATGTCAGGGACCGCACCTTCGGGGCAGGACGCCCCCCGGGACTGGCCTGACTGAACGGCCTGTTCCGCTTCCACGGCCTAGGCCGCCCGCCGGCCGCTATAATCGGCCGGTTAACGTACCCTTGGAGCGGAACCCATGATTGTCCCAGTCATCCTCAGTGGCGGTAGCGGAACCCGTCTCTGGCCTCTCTCCCGGAAGAACCGCCCTAAGCAGTTCCTGGCACTCGTGGGTGATAAAACCCTGTTCCAGCAGACGGTTCAACGCACCCGGAAACTGGCGAGTTCGGGCGCGCCCATCGTCGTATGTAGCGAGGACCACCGATTCACGGTGGCGGAACAGCTCCAGGAACTGGGCGTCGATGGATCGTCGATCCTGCTGGAGCCCGCCGCCCGGAATACTGCGCCCGCCATTGCCCTTGCTGCGATGCAGGCCCTGAAGGGCGACGCCGACGCCATCCTGCTGGTCCTACCGGCCGATCACCTCATTGGCGACGAAAGCAGCTTCGTCGATGCCGTCAGCCGTGCGTTCCCGCTGGCCGACCAGGGCTGGCTGGTCACCTTCGGCATTCGCCCCGAGGCACCTGAAACCGGGTTCGGCTACATCAAGCGTGCCGAAGCCGTCAGTGATTCAGGCTTCAAAGTTGCACAGTTCGTCGAGAAACCGGACGCCGCCACGGCGGCACGCTATGTCGAGAGCGGTGATTTCGACTGGAACTCCGGGATGTTCCTGTTCAAGGCCTCACGCTACCTGGAGGAGCTCGCGAAGCACTCGCCCGCCATTCATGCCGCGACGGTCAAGGTGTTTGAGTCGGCCCAGCCGGACCTCGATTTCGTGCGCTTTGACAAGGCTGCGATGACGGAGGTGCCGGATGACTCGATCGATTACGCCGTCATGGAAAAGACGGGCCGTGCCGCCGTCGTGCCGGTGAGCTGCCGGTGGAGCGATATCGGTTCATGGTCAGCCCTTTGGGAAGCGGCAGACAAGGACACCGAGGGCAACGCGACAGATGGCGATGTCATCACCCTCGACACAAGAAATACGCTGGTTCGCACGCACGACCGGCATATGGTGGCCACCATCGGGCTGGACGACGTCGTGATCGTCGCAACGCCGGATGCGACGCTGGTGGCGGCTCGGGACAAGGTCCAGCACGTGAAGAAGATCGTCGACACCCTGAGCGGCGCTGGACGTGGCGAGCACCTTGCCCACCGCCAAGTCTATCGCCCTTGGGGAAGTTACGATTCGATCGACATGGGCGAACGCTTCCAGGTGAAGCGCATTGTCGTCAAGCCAGGATCGGTCCTCAGCCTGCAGATGCACCACCACCGCGCCGAGCACTGGATCGTGGTATCGGGAACGGCGGAAGTAACGTGCGGCGAAAAAGTCTTCTTGCTCACGGAAAACCAGAGCACCTACATCCCTCTCGGGGTCACCCATCGCCTCCGCAATGTTGGCAAGGTCCCGCTTGAGCTCATCGAAGTGCAGTCAGGCAGCTACCTGGGTGAGGACGATATCGTCCGGTTCGAAGACGTCTACGGCCGGGCGTGAGCCCACACCGATACCGGCCCTCGGACTTTCTCCGCGGGCCGGTATCGCATCCGTCACTCCGCAAGGCGATGGACGTAGTCCTTATGGAAGGTTCGCAGCTGCGAGTCATCGAATGCACCGACGAGGGTGCAGTACTTCATCTGCAGGATGTGTAGATACATCACAGCGTAACTTTCGTTCGGATCGTGCAAGTCCAGGTACGTATTCCCTTGCACGGCGTAAAGCCGCGGAAAGACACCGCGAAGATAGTCCAAAAAATCGGGAACACTGGTGCGCTGGAAAGCGTTCAGGCACCAATGGTTGAGCTCAAGTGCTACCACTGGCTGGCTAGTGGCCAAGGTTCTCGCGGCTCCGCGCAGCACGCTTCCCTCGAAGCCTTCCACATCGATTTTGATGAAATCGATCTTGTCGACACCCAGGGTCGGCGCGACGTCATCGAGTGTCCTGATCTCTATCTGCTCCACCGTGTGGCCAGCGCTGGCCTTGGTCTGGTTCGACACGAAGCCGCCCGAGCGATTCGTAGGCGAGAACGTGAGCTCAAAGGATCCTGGCGCTTCACCAAGGCCAAAATTATGGTGCTGTACGTTCTGGACCACGCTGGTATTGGTGGTCATCAACCGAAATGTAGACGGGGACGGCTCAAAGGCATGGACAATATCAGCCATGCCCGAGAACGCGAGGGCCGTACACCCGATATTCGCGCCGATATCCAGGACGGTGCCTTTGGCAAAGCATCGAAACAACCGGATCATATCGGGCTCAAATTCCGACCCAACAGACTTCAGGTAATCGTCATCCGACGTCAATTGAAATCTACGCCCAGCGATATCGACCGTTGCTTCCATGGGATCGCAGCCTCATTCCGGTAGTCCGGAGATGCTGCCATAGTTTGCGCAGGGTCGCTACCAGGTCGAGGCCGAAACTAATTACGCTGGCTCGCCGCCAATTAGCGCGCGAATTTCGTCGGTTTTCGCAACCATTAAGGCAACATCACCTCGAGACTCCACGTTGAGGCGCAATAATGGCTCTGTGTTCGAGGACCGAAGATTAAAACGCCACCCGCCGAACGACATGCTCACGCCATCTACATGCTGGATTTCCTCAGCGCTGGCTGTGTAGTGGTCAACGATCCTGGACACTGTTCCAGCTGCATCCTCGACACGAAAGTTGATCTCTCCGCTACAGGGATAAGCCGCGATTCGCTCAGCCAGCATGTCGGCGAGGGACACACCTGTCTTGCACACGCGCTCGGCGACAAGCAGCCAGGGAATCATTCCCGAATCGCAGTACGCAAAATCCCGGAAATAATGGTGAGCGCTCATCTCGCCGCCATATACAGCATCCTCAGCACGCATCCGCTCCTTAATGAAAGCGTGCCCCGTCTTGCTTTCAACGGCAACACCCCCGCCGGCGGCGACCATGTCCACAGTGTTCCAGGTCAGCCGTGGATCGTGGATGATCCGCGCGCCCTTATGTTTCTCGAGCATCTGGGCGGCAAGCAAGCCCACGATGTAGTAACCCTCGATGAAGTTTCCATGCGCGTCGAAGAGGAAGCACCGATCGAAGTCGCCATCCCAGGCGATACCCATGTCGGCGCCCGACTCAATGACCGCGCGCGCAGTGGCGTCACGGTTTTCAGGTAGCAGCGGATTGGGAATGCCGTTCGGAAATGATCCATCTGGCTCATGATTGACCCGAACAAATGCAAACGGGAGGTGCGACGCAAGCAGGTCGACCACAGCGCCCGCACCGCCGTTTCCCGCGTTTACGACAATCTTAAGCGGCCTCAGCGTGGTCGCGTCGATGTAGCCCAGTAGGTGCTTGATATAAGCTGCCTTATCATGGTCACGCCGAACATGGCCACGGAGCCCAACTGGCACGTCAAACGCATTTTCCTCGACCATGCGTTCGATATCGCGCAAGCCAGTGTCGCCACTGATAGGCCGCGCGCCCTCGCGCACCAGCTTCATCCCGTTATAGTCGATCGGGTTGTGGCTTGCCGTTACCATGATGCCCCCGGCGACGCCGCGGTGTGCCGTCTGAAAATACACCTCTTCGGTCCCGCACAGCCCGATATCAATGACGTTACGGCCCTCGTCAGTGAGCCCGCGCGCAACTTCGGCAGCAAATGTCGGGCTATCGAGGCGAATATCGAATCCAACGACAACATCGCCGTCGCCCACGGCTCGCGCAAATGCGCGTCCAATGCGATAGGCGATATCCGCGTTCAGCTCGTCGGGCACCCGGCCCCTGATGTCATAAGCCTTGAAGCACTTCATGAGGCGTTCCTTGGCGCTTAGCGCGCCACCGAAGGATTCGCGTACATCCACTCGAGGGTGGTACGCAATGGAATGATGTCGAGGGGGCCAATGAGGGACCGCAGGCGGCGATTATCGCCCGTAAGGCGGGCCACTTCATTGCCGCGTACGAAGGCCGGATTGACCCTGATGTCAATCGTGTACCCTGCGATTTCCTGCATCAAGCCGATCACCTCCATGAGTGATACAGATGTGCCGGAACACAGGTTCACGACCTCGCCCGCCGCGTCAGAGGCCAGGAGACGCGTATAGGCGTCGGCGACGAAGCGCACATCCTGAAAATCCCGAGCCACATCGATGTTGCCGAGCTCAATGACCTCGGCTCGACGCTGGAAATGCGACACGATCTTGGGCAGTAAGAAATTTTCCGCCTGGCCAACACCTGTGTAATTGAATGGGCGGGCAAGCGTCACCGGCAGTCGATCCATCCACAGCCGCGCCATGTACTCCATGGCAAGCTTGCTTACCGCGTAATCATTTGCAGGCGATGCCGGCACCGTTTCGTCTAGCAGCTCAACATCACTGTTGCCATAGATATTGGCGCTGCTTGCAAGCAAGACTGCCCGCGGCAATGCCGGCTGCGCCGCAAGCGCTTCGAGCAAATTGCGTGTACCTACCACATTGGTTCGGTACATCTCTTCGGCATCGCCATGCGCGACGAACGCAATGGCAGCTAGGTGCACCACCGCATCCGGGCGCACGGCATCCACCGCGCTGCGCACCGCCGCCCGGTCAAGCAGATCCACGCCCGGAGCGGCCAGATCACCAGGCTGCGCAGAAAGCCCAAAGACCTCGTACCCTGCCGCGCGAAGCGCGGCAGTTACATAATGACCAGTGAAGCCCCTTTGGCCGGTGACAAGAACGCGGCCGCGGGCAGCGTCAGAACGAGGCGTCACGTTCATTCCGGCGCAGGTCGGCTTCCACCATCATCTTGCACAGCTGTTCCAGCGTGGTGTCCGGCTTCCAGCCCAGCTTTTCGAAGGCCTTGGCCGGATCGCCGATGAGCAGCTCGACTTCCGCCGGGCGATAGAACTTGGGATTGATGCGGATCAGGGTCTTGCCGGTGGCCTTGTCGACACCGGTCTCGCCTTCGTCCTTACCCTTCCACTCGATTTCGATATCGACAGCCTTGAAGGCCAGGGTCACGAAATCACGCACGGTCTCGGTGCGGTTGGTGGCGAGCACGAAGGTATCCGGCTCGTCGGCCTGCAGCATGCGCCACATGCCTTCCACGTATTCCTTGGCAAAGCCCCAGTCGCGCTTGGCATCCAGGTTGCCCAGTTCCATGGTGTCGAGCTTACCCAGCTTGATCTTGGCAACGGCGTCGGTGATCTTGCGGGTGACGAATTCACGGCCGCGCAGCGGCGATTCGTGGTTGAACAGGATGCCGCTGGAACCAAAGATGCCATACGACTCACGGTAGTTCACCGTGATCCAGTGAGCGTATAGCTTGGCCACACCGTACGGGCTACGCGGGTAGAACGGCGTATCTTCCTTCTGTGGCACGGCCTGTACCTTGCCGAACATCTCCGAGGTCGACGCCTGGTAGAAGCGGATCTTCGGGTTGACGATACGGATGGCTTCGAGCAGGTGCAGCGCGCCCACGCCCGTGATGGCGGCGGTGGTCGCCGGCTGATCGAACGACACGCCCACGAAGCTCTGCGCGGCAAGGTTATACACCTCGGTCGCACCCGTGGTCTGCAGCAGGCGGATAGCCGAACCACCATCGGTCAGGTCGAACTCGACCAGCTCAAGGTTCGGGTGGTTCTGGATGCCCAGCTCCTCGATACGCCAGAAGTTAACCGAGCTGGTGCGCCGATAGGTACCGTATACGCGGTAGCCCTTCTCGAGGAGAAGCTCCGCGAGGTAGGCGCCGTCCTGGCCGGAGATTCCGGTGATCAATGCTGTCTTCATCGTATCCGTCACTTCAAATGGTTGTTTATTCTAGCAAAACTTTTGGTACGGCAGAACCGCGAAGCAGTTATGCCGAAGCGGGCGCATTGTCGCTTCCGAGAGGTGAAATTTCGACACCCTCGAAAGCCAGGTCAGTTCCGGTATCGACCATGAGGCGGAAACGAAGGTCCCGGACATCGTCGTACAACTCCAATTGCATGGAAGCGAGTACGCCCCCTTGGCCATCGAGTCCAGTCGATGCGACCCGCCACCTCCCCTCATGGGCGACAACATCAAGCCAGCCGCCGTCGGTCAGGCCGTGCTCGCCAAGTACGGTGACCTTATAAATGCCGCGGGACAGAGGGAAGGCCGTTGATCCATAGAGCATGCCGGGGACGCCGTTTGCAACTCTACGCCCTCTGTCAAAACGCCCCGTCGTCGCCTCAGCTCGATAGTCCGTGGCCATGAAGCGACGGAGCGGATTTGCCATCCAGGAATCCTGCCAATGCCCGGCGACAGCCACGTCAACAAGCTGGGCGGCTGACTCGCGCCAAGTGATCCACGGCATGCCCGTGGAGGCTGGCTGGGCGGATTCGGACATCTGATCAAGCCAGATATCCACAACGCCGGCCAACCCTTCAGGTTCGTATCCCGAGAAATAAGCAGCATGATCACCGGCGACCTCCCGGAATACCGGCAGGTCACGGGCAATGACAGGAAGGCCGTACTGCGCCGCTTCGATTAACGGCAAGCCAAAGCCCTCGCCTTCCGAGGCGGCAACGAGAGCAGAAGCCCGCGCGTACATGGCGACGAGCTGCTCGTCGTCGGCGCGATGCATCCAGAACAGATGCCTCCCCGATTCAGGATGGTCACGTAGGCGGCCCATCAGCTTCTCCATACGCCAACCGGGCTTTCCGATGATCACCAGGTTCACATCGCGCCCCTTTGCCCAGAGTCGCTCGAAGGCAGCAAGCACCTGCGCATGGCCCTTCCGCGGCTCAATCGTCCCGACCATCAGGAAAGTCGGCCGGTCACCCAAGGCCGGGAGCTCCACCTTGTTCGTGCTTTCGGACACGCGCGGAGGGAGAAGGTCGGCCCCGAGGTGAAACCAGCCGAGCTTCAACGGCAATTCGCGCGCGGGCGCACTTTGGTCGAGCCAGAACTTGAACTCATCGGAAACCGTCCTGGAAATGGCAACAACGCCATCCGCCAGTTCTGCGATCGCGTCGTACCAGGCGCGGAATACCGGAAGGTGAATGTCGTCGAAGCAGTCCGGACGAAGCAGCGGCAACAAATCATAAACGACGAACGTAACCGAGACACCGCGGGCGCGCATGCCAACAAACGTGTCACGAAACGCCGGCACGAGGTGCGCGGCAAGGTCCAGACCAAGAAATACGTCGCCCGGCCGGAAGTCCACTGGTTCGTCGCCAGCGAAGCTCGCCTCGGGATAAAAGCGTTCGAGCGTGAACTTCCGCGCATAGCGGAACACTTCATGTGCCCGGATATATATGGGCTCAATACGAAACCCGGACGGAGGATTTGTGAGCAGCTCGGCTAGGACGTGCCGGACGACCCGCTGAATGCCGGTCTTCGCATCCGTCATCACAAGATTTGAAACGTCGACAAATAGCGTCCGCTGGGGAGACCGGCGTGGCATATTGCCTGCGAGTGCAGCGGCAAGCTGTGTTAGATCCCCCACGCTCCATCCGGCAACGCCAGGCAGATCAATAATTTCTGAAACCAGTTCGTGTACCGGGCGCGAACCGTCACTGCCTGCTTCGTCGGCGAGCCAGTGTGACGAGCCAAAAGCGGCAGCCCCAAGCGGCGTGCTCGCCAGCGCCCCTTCATCTGTAAGACGGGACAAGGCAGCGTAGCCGCCCCATCCGTACAACATCTGACCGAGCAGATACGCATCCATCTCGCGGAGTTGCCCCGCGAGTTCGCCCATAACACCGTCATCGCAAACGATGAGCGCCCGCGTATCGCGAACTGCGGAAAGCAACGTAGCGGTCGATGGGTCCGCCGCGACATCAACGATAATGTTGTCGAAGCCGCGAGGCACGAAACCGGAAAGCGGGCGCCGCACCCAGCCAACGGGCAACGCTGCGACATTGAACTCCTCCGACGCGGCGGGCGCGAACAACGTCACCGACGCTGATTCGCACGCCGACAGGATCGCATCGGGCAACGACGCGCGCGCACTGAGTACAGCAACACTCTTACTTCGTCTTTGAACCGGCGCGCTGGCGCCGAGGCTTCGCGGAGGATTCGCTTTCGCTCGTTCAATCGCCTCCCAAGCAGCAGCAGCGCTCGCCTCCCAGGAGAATAACTTGACCTGTTGGGATGCGTGCTCCCTCATCGACTCACGAAAAACCTCGTCAACAAGGCCCTCGTGGATCTTCTGCGCGATGGAGGCAGGATCGTATGGTGAGAAAAGTGCCTCGGCTGCGCCGATTACTTCCGGCAGGCTCGTCGTATTCGACCCCACAACGACGGCACCGCACGCCATGGCCTCGAGCGCTGGCAGGCCAAAGCCTTCGTGGGTAGATGGGAAAGCATAGAGCGCGCACGCGTTGTAGAGCCGCACAAGCTCTTCATCTGTCACGAACCCGGTGAACACAAGATCGTCCGCCGCGAGGCCCTGATTAGCCCGTACACCGTCAAGCGCCTCGCGCTCCAGCTTCCCGATGCCGCCCACAAGCACGAGTTGGTGTGCCTCACGCACATCAGGGGGAAGTAGCGCAAAGGCCTCGATCAGACGGGCAAGGTTCTTACGCGGATCGAAGCCGCCCGCGTACATGACGAAAGGCCGTTCAATCCCGAATTTCCGTCCTACCGACGCCGCGTGGTCGCCGCAAAGCTTGCGGAACTCGGGACCGACCGCTGCGGAAATATTCACAACGCGATCAGACCCAACGCCGAGCAGTTCAGCAGCCTCGCGACTCGTGAACTCGGAGATACCTAGAAGAAGGTCGCACTGGCGAAGATGTTCCAGCTTGCCCGTGTACCACTCCGACACCCCTTCCCTCGCCAGATAAATCTCAGGCATGAGGAATGGAATAAAGTCAAAGACAATCGCTGCCTGCAGCGCACCAGACTCCGGACGAACGGATGTCACCACCGAGTCGGCATAACCGTCGATCATGCTCATCGTCAGAACGACGTCAGCACCGAAATCTTCAAGGAACGTCTCACGCAGTACCTCCGCGACACGATTCCGCTGGAGATTTGCCGTGTCCATGGAAGCAGTGGGACCGATGCTCTCCCACATCACGACTCGCTCCACTGGGAGCACGTCGCGGAACAGATCGCGCAATGCCGCGACCGAGACGGGCATGGCTCCATTTACGGCGATCCAGACTTCGTGCCCCCGGTTTTCGCGCACCATCGCCTGCGTGAGCGCAAGACAGTACCGTCCCACGCCGCGGATGCGGCCGCTGGGCGATTGGCACGCCTGCAGGTCGATTAATACGCGCATCCCCCACCCTCCATTCGCATCACCCTTCTGAACGTTTCTTGATCATGTCCTTCAACAAGGCCTCCATGGCCTGCCCTTGCTCAGTGAGTGCGCCGATCGGCACAAACGTTGCATCGCCTGCGCTGACAGGCGGCGCAAAGAATGCACGTGCGCGCCGGCCAAGGCGCGTGTGCGGCCCAAACAACCTCGACGCTATCGGCTGAACGCCCGGCACGCGGAGCGCAACACGAATGGCTGGCCGCGCGGCACGAGCCACTCGCGCCACCGCGGGCCGGCTGGTGCGCCATGCAAATCGCAACCCTTTAACGGCAACGAGTTTCGCACCACGCACAGGTGCCGTCAGTCGCCATGACGAACTCGTGGTTAAAGCGTGAATATAGTCGTCCCGACGGGATACCTCTACCTGCAGCGATGCCTCCCTGGCACGCAGATCAGCGATGGTGCGCTGTGTCTCGCGACGTTCCTTGTCGAGCCGGTCCGCACCCATCTGCACCCTGAGGTCCGAGACCATGCGCTCTAGCTCAGCTGCCTTGCTGGTCGCCTGCTCGGCCTCGGCTGATGAATTAAACAACCTGGCCCGTAGATCGGCTTCCTGAGCTGCCGCTAACGCGATCCGCTCATCGTGCTGGCGGTTGGCAGCATCGAGGCTCGCGGCAAGCTGAGCCACGGTCGGCCGCAAACTTGTCAGCTCCTGCACCATATCGTGCGCACGGAAATGAAGGTCGTGTAGCGCCTCGTGCGCGTTCTGGTCACGGGCGCGGATGAAGTCGTCAAAAACGTTGGGCGGCGCCTGGAATGCGGGAAGCAATTCCTCGTGCTCACGGGCTACGTAGTAGCGGTTCAGACCGTCATAGTATGCAGGGACATAGGCATGCCCCAACAGGATATCTTCCCACTTGTCCTGGTTTCCTACCTGGCTGTTGGGCTCAGTCGCCTCGACCACGACGACCCATGGCCTGACACGATCAAAAGAGCAGGAAGCAAGGGCCGCTCGTTCCGCACCTTCACAGTCCACCTTCAGGAAATGGACCGCTCCAACCTGCTCGCTGTCGAAGATACTGTCCAAAGTCACTGCGGGAACGACGTGCTCGAGGACATCTTTGCCATCCGCAGCGTAACGGGCCGCCAGTTCGGCATCCGTCGTCGAAAGACCCGTGCCTTGAACCTCAAAAAGCCGGAGCTCACCAGTCTCGCCCACGGCCACGTTTAGGTTGATATCGTGGGGTCGATCGGCCACAAGCATGTCAAACCACTGTTTGACCGGCTCAACGTTGATACCACGCCATCCGGCACGAGAAAATGCCTTGGTGACGGAATCGTCGACGGGGTGCTGTGCCCCGATATCAACGTAGAAGCCCTGACCTACGGCACCAAGGACGCGATGGAGCATCACGTCCTCGAAGTTTTGGGCATAGCTAATAAATGTCATGGCAGGAGCTTGTATTCAATGGTGGGGGGAATCCACGCACTGCCCACAAAATGAGGGTGCGAATGATTGCCCACGGTGAAGATCAAAGCCAGGTCGCGCCACTCGTAGTTATCGACCAAGTGGGTATCCGTACTGACGAGCGCTGTCGAGATCGAGTACGACCCCGCCCCGATATTCACGGGAAACTTCGCCACATAGGACACTACAGACCCTGCCGCCACATTCGTGACGACTTGCTTCGTGTGAAAGGTATTGGTGCCAAAGACCGGTTGCCCGAGACGGTCTTTGATCATGTATCCCAATACCAGGCGCGGGATGTCGCTATGTGCCTCGACATCAATCCGCAGCTCGACGTCCTGCCCGACGTCGACAAACTCCACGGGCTCGCCTGAGGCGGCGTGGAGGCGAATATCTTTAACTACAGCTTCAAAGGTCCCAGAGATCGTCTGGACCTGGCCAGACTCCAGGCGCTCGACCTTCATCGTCGTATTCTCGCGCTCGGCAATGAGCGCGTTGTAGGCGTCCATCACCTCGACAGGGTCACCATCCTTTAGTACACGCCCCCCCTGCAGAAGAATGGCGCGATCGCACATGTTCTGGATGGCGCCGCTATCGTGCGACACGATCAGCAAACTGGTTCCCTGCTCGCGGAACTCTTTGATGCGCTTGAAGCATTTGTGCTGGAAGTAAGCATCACCTACCGACAATGCCTCATCAACGATGAGGATATCCGGGCGAAACGCGGTCGCAACGCTGAAGGCAACACGCATCTGCATGCCGCTTGAATACGTGCGCACGTACTCATCGAAGTACTCGCCAATTTCGGCGAATGCTTCGATGTCAGGCATGGCAGCGTCGATCTGCTCACGCGAAAAGCCCATCAGGCCGGCAGCGTGGTAAACGTTCTGGCGCCCGGTGAGGTCCGCGCTAAAACCCATGCCAAGTTCAAGGATCGCCGCGACGCGACCGTGCACGGCCACGCTGCCTTCCGTGGGCATGAGGGTACGAGTGATCAGCTTGAGCAAGGTGCTCTTGCCGGCGCCATTCTGGCCGACGATACCGATCGCCTCGCCCTGCCCGACGGCGAAGCTGATACCGCGGATGACCCAGTGCTCCTCGCGCGGCTTCACTTTCACGCCGAACCAGGTGGCGAACCGCTTCAGTTCGCTGCCGTACTCGCGGAACGCCTTGCCGAGGCCAGTGACTTCAAGAACGTTTGGCATCAGAGGACATCCACCATTTCGGGCGCCGCGCGGCGGAACATGACAAACCCCATGCCCAGCAGGACCAGGCTACCGACTGCCATCCATGCCAGCGGCACGAGATCCGGGGTGCGGCCGTTCAGCAGCACATCCTGGTACGCCTTCACCACGTAATACATGGGATTGGCGGCGATAACCCTCGCGAAGCCGCCCGGGAGGATATTGGGCATGTAGACAATCGGGGTGATCCAGAACCAGAGCTGGAACACCACGGTCATGACCTGGCCCACATCGCGAACAAAAACGTTCACGACACCCAGCACCAGGCCAAGGCCGAGCGAAAACGCCACGAGTACCGCGGTGAGCAGGGGCAACCAAAGCAGGGCAAGCGTGGGCGGGTGGCCTACGATGGCGAAGATCGCCAGTGTGGCGACGAAGAGGAGCATATTGCTGACCAATGCCGAGCCCACTGCGACGAACGGAAGCGTCGCCCTCGGGAAGAAAATCTTCTTCATGAGGTTGCCGTTATCCACGAACAGCGTCAGCGAACGCGTCACGACCTCCAGGAACAGCGACCAGGCCAACATGCCCGACATCAGGTAGATCGAGTAGGCGTACTCGTTGGTGATACCTGGCAGCTTCGCACCCATCACTCGCGAGAGCACGACCGAGTAGATCGCCACCTGCGCCAGCGGCTGCAGGATCATCCAGGCAGCACCCAACCGGCTGCGCGCGAATCGCGCCTTCAGGTCGTTGCGGACCGATGACGTAATGAAGTGTCGATAGCGCCAGACGGCACTCAGCAAGTCGCCCATGGGTTAGCGACCCAGCGCCGTCGCCAGCTCAGCGCGCAGATCTTCCACATCCTCCACGCCCACCGACAACCGGATCAGCGAGTCACTAATCCCCAACCGCTTGCGCGTCGCCGGCGGAATGGACGCATGGGTCATGATCGCCGGATGCTCGATCAGGCTTTCCACGCCGCCGAGGGACTCGGCCAGGGCGAACAGGTGGCAGCGCTCGAGCATCTTGCGTGCCGCGCGCAGGCCGCCCTTCACCTCCGCGGAAATGATGCCGCCGAAGCCATCCATCTGCCGCCGCGCCAGCGCGTGCTGCGGGTGCGACTTCAGGCCGGGGTAGATCACGCGATCGATGCCCGGGTGCTTCTCGAGCCAACGGGCGATATCCAGCGCCGATTCGCAATGCCCCTTCATGCGCAGGTGCAGGGTCTTCAGGCCACGCATGGCCAGGAACGAATCGAACGGGCCGGAGACAGCGCCGACCGAGTTCTGCAGGAAGGCCATCTGCTCGGCCATGTCCTTGTTCGCGGCCACGACGATGCCGCCCACCATGTCCGAATGGCCATTGAGGTACTTGGTGGCCGAGTGCAGGACGAGATCGGCGCCATATTCGATCGGGCGCTGCAGGATGGGCGAGCAGAAGGTGTTATCCACAACCAGGATGAGCCCGTGCTTCTTGGCGAAGGCCGACAGCTTGGCCAGGTCCACCAGCTTCAGCATGGGGTTGGTCGGCGTTTCCGCCCAGATCATCCGCGTGTTCGGCTTTAGCGCGGCCTTAAGGGCTGCGGTGTCGTTAAGGTCGACAAAGCTGAAATCCAGCCCGGCGGAGCGGCGGCGAACGCGCTCGAACAACCGGTAGGTGCCGCCGTACAGGTCATCCATGGCGATGACATGGCTGCCCGTATCGAGCATATCGAGCACGGTGGCGGCGCCCGCCAGGCCCGAACCGAACGCGAAGCCGGCCACGCCGCCCTCGAGCGCGGCGACGCAGGCCTCATAGGCCATGCGCGTCGGGTTCTGCGTACGCGAATACTCGTAGCCCTTGTGCACACCGGGGCTCGATTGAACATACGTGGAGGTGGCGTAGATCGGGGTCATGATGGCCCCGGTGGACGGATCCGGGTGCTGGCCGGCGTGGATGGCGAGGGTGCCCAGGCCGTACTGACGAGGGGTATTTTTGGAAGCCATTGATTTTTCCCGAAGATCCAGACCGGAACCCCGTGCAGGGGGCCGAACAAAGCAGCACATATTACCGTTTCGCCGGGCCCGAGTTCCGAAAGCGGCTGAAGTCTCATTCATTTAAGTGCCTTGGCGCGCCCCCACCCCCTTCGGTCATAATTCGGCGGCTCCTTGCCGCAATGCCGTGGCCAGGTCACAGGGCTTTCCATGGATACTCTGCTAGTCACCGGTGGCGCCGGCTTCATTGGCGGCAACTTCGTTCATCTGGCCACGAACGCCGGTCATCGTGTTGTTAACCTGGATAAGCTGACCTACGCGGGCAATCTGGCCACTCTCGCTGGTCTCAACGGCCCCGGAGACCACCACTTCGTCCACGGCGACATCGGCGACAAGGCCCTCGTCGCCGAACTGCTGCGCCAGCACCGCCCTGCTGCCGTCATCAATTTCGCCGCGGAATCCCACGTCGATCGCTCGATCGACGGACCCGCCGCCTTTGTCCAGACCAATGTGAACGGCACGCTGGCCCTGCTAGAGGCGGCGCGTGAGCATTTCGCGAGCCTGCCGCAGCCAGAGGCGGAAGCCTTCCGCTTTCTGCACGTATCCACTGATGAGGTGTACGGCTCGCTCGGCAACGAAGGCCGCTTTACCGAACACACACCGTACGCGCCCAACTCACCCTACTCGGCGAGCAAGGCCGCGTCGGACCACCTGGTCCGCGCTTTCCACCACACCTATGGATTGCCGACCTTGACCACGAATTGCTCGAATAACTACGGGCCCTGGCAGTTTCCCGAGAAGCTGATTCCCCTGGTATTGCAGAAAGCCATGGCCGGCGAGGAACTGCCTGTGTACGGCGATGGCCGCAACATCCGTGACTGGCTGTTCGTGGGAGACCACTGCGAGGCCATCTTCGCGGTGCTCGCCCGCGGCCGCGTCGGCGAGACCTATAACGTGGGGGGCGATAGCGAGCGCATGAATATTGATGTGGTCCACGCTATTTGCGACCTGCTCGATACCCGGATGCCCGCCGTGCGCCCGCGCCGTGAACTCGTGCGCTACGTGCGCGACCGACCGGGCCACGACCGCCGTTACGCCATCGACGCGAGCAAGATCCGCGACGAACTCGGCTGGCGCCCACGCCACGATTTTGCCGGTGGCCTCGCGCGGACCGTGGATTGGTACCTGGCCAACCAACCCTGGGTCAGCGGCATACTGGATGGCAGCTACCGCATGGAGCGGCTCGGCGCATGAAAGCACGCAAAGGTATTGTCCTGGCTGGTGGCGCAGGCACCCGGCTGCACCCGATCACCCAGGCGGTGAGCAAGCAGCTCCTGCCGGTGTACGACAAACCCATGATCTATTACCCGCTGGCGACACTCATGCTCGCCGGCATCCGCGACATCCTGATTATCAATACGCCCCATGAGCAACACATGTTCCAGCGCCTGCTGGGCGATGGCTCGCAGTGGGGCATCTCCATCCATTATGAAGTGCAGCCTTCGCCCGATGGCCTGGCCCAGGCCTTCCTGATCGGGCGCGAGTTCCTCGACGGCGCACCGTCCACGCTCGTGCTGGGCGATAACATCTTCAACGGCGATGGCCTGATTGAGCGGATGCGCCGGGCCTCCGCGCGCGAACAAGGCGCCACAGTGTTCGGCTACCAGGTGAAAGATCCCGAGCGTTACGGCGTGGCGTCGTTCGATGCCGATGGACGGGTCATCGATATCGAAGAAAAACCAGCGCACCCGCGCTCGAACTTCGCCGTGACCGGCCTTTACTTTTACGATGCGCACGCCCCGGATTACGCCGCGGAACTGGCGCCCTCCCCCCGCGGCGAACTGGAAATTACTGATCTCAACCGTCGCTACCTGCGCGATGGGCTGCTGCACATGGAACAACTCGGCCGCGGCCATGCGTGGCTTGATACGGGTACCCACGAATCGCTGATGGAAGCCGGCAATTACATCCAGACCATTGAGAACCGCCAGGGTTTGAAGATCTGCTGCCCCGAGGAGATCGCCTTCGTCAGCGGCTGGATCGACCGGCAACAGCTGGAGGTGCTTGCCGCCCCGCTTGCCAAGATAGGCTATGGGCAATACCTGCTACGCCTCGCCGAACAGGGGCCGGGCCGATGAAGTGTCATGAAACCGAACTGCCCGGCGTCATCCTGATCGAGCCGGCGGTGTTCGGCGATGAGCGCGGCTTTTTCTACGAGGGTTTCAACCAGGCGCGCTTCGCCGCCGCCGGGATCGATGCCACCTTCGTGCAATCCAATGTGTCGCGCTCCAGCCGCGGTGTGCTGCGCGGCCTGCATTACCAGTGGCCCAATCCACAAGGCAAGTTGGTGAGCGTGCTTGAGGGCGAGGTCTACGACGTGGCCGTGGATATCCGCCCGGATTCGCCGACGTTCGGCCGCTACGTAGGCGCCATGCTATCGGCCGACAACAAGCGACACCTGTGGATCCCGCCGGGCTACGCGCATGGCTTCTGCGTCGTCTCGGAGTTCGCCACGTTCACCTACCAGTGCACGACGGCCTACGATCGCGCCGCCGATGCCGCCATACGCTGGGATGATGCGCTGTTTGCGATCGACTGGCCGCTGAGCCACCCGGAGCTGTCGGAAAAGGACAAGAAGGCGCCGTTCTTTGCCGATGTTGCCCGCGAGCGGCTCCCGGACTACGTGGCGTGACCACCCTGCTGCTTGGCGGTGATGGCCAGCTCGGTTCGTATTTGCGGGCTACGCTTGCGCCGCTTGGCCCACTGACTGTCGCGACGCGCGCTGGCCGTGACAGCGATATCGCCTGCGACCTGGCGAATGCGGCTGATGTTCGTGAACTGCTACGCGCCACCCGCCCGTCGCTTATCGTGAATGCCGCGGCCTACACCGCCGTCGATGCCGCGGAGACTGATCTGGCCGCCGCCAGCATGCTCAACGAGGAGTTGCCTGCGGTGCTTGGCGATGTCGCATCGGCAACGGGCGCGGGCGTTATCCACTACTCCACGGATTACGTGTTCGCCGGTAAGGAACCCCGCCCCCGCGTCGAAACCGACCCGACCGGGCCGATCAATGCCTACGGCAAAACCAAGCTCGCCGGCGAGCAGGCGCTGGCGGCAAGCGGCGCGGCACACCTCATCCTGCGCACGGCGTGGGTCTACAGCCTGCATGGCCGCAACTTCCTCACCACCATGCTGCGCCTGGCCGCCGAGCGAGACGAACTGCGCGTGGTGGCCGACCAGCATGGCTCGCCGACCAGCGCCCCCTTACTGGCGGACGCCACCGCGCGCATAGCAGCCAATTGGCGAACCATGGATGACGAGCGCCAGGGTGTGTATCACCTGACGACCACCGGCGGTACGACGTGGCATGGGTTCGCGAGCGGCATCGTGCATCACGCGGCGACGCTCGGGGCGCTGCGCCGCGCGGTTCCTGTGGTGCCCGTCGGCACCGCGGATTTCCCCACGCCCGCCCAGCGACCAGCCTGGTCGCTTCTGGATACGCAGCGCACACAGGCAGCGTTTTCGCTCCAGTTACCCGATTGGGCCGATGAGCTTGAACGGGTGATGGCGCCACTGGGCGCCATCGCGTAGTCGCGGGCGCCGTACGCGCCCGCGGCCATTACCCTTCGCGGTGCCGGAACACCCAGAACTTCGCCGTGACGAAGTTGAACACCATGCCTACCCCCACGCCCGCCGCCACGGCGAACAAGGGGGCCCACACGGCATGCGGCAACACCAGGATGGCGGCGCTGTAGACACCGTAGTTGGCGACGGCCCCCACCGATGTCGCCGCCAGGTAGTGGGCAAACTCTGCCAGCAACCCACGGCCCTCCGGCGGCCGGAACGTAATGGTGCGGTTGATAACCCATGTGGTGAAGATCGCACACAGGTACGAAATCGCCCTACCCCAGAACGGCCCCAGCCCGCAGGCGAGCGCGGCGTACAGGATGCCCGCATCCACGACGAAACCGGCTGCACCTGCGATGGCGAACGACGCTAACTGACGCTTCAAAGCACACCTTCCAACGACATCTGCAACACGCTCACTCCACCGTCACCGACTTGGCCAGGTTACGCGGCTGGTCTACATCCGTACCACGCAGCACGGCCACGTGGTAAGCCAGCAACTGCATGGGCACCGTAAACACCGCCGGCGCAATGAGGTCGCCACCGCCATCCACCAGCACTGTCGCCAAGCGCTCGGTGTCGGTATCCATCTCCACGCGCTCATCCGCGAACACGATCAGCTCGCCGCCGCGCGCGCGTACCTCCTGCAGGTTGGATTTCAGCTTGTCGAGCAGGGGGCCATTGGGCGCCACCGCCACGATGGGCATGTTCTCGTCCACCAGCGCCAGCGGGCCGTGCTTGAGCTCACCGGCCGGGTAAGCCTCGGCGTGGATGTACGAGATTTCCTTGAGCTTGAGCGAACCTTCCAGTGCCACCGGGTACTGGGCGCCACGGCCAAGGAACAGTGCGTGCTGCTTGTTGATGAAGTGATCGGCGATGCGAATGATCTCCTCTTCACTCTTCAGCGCGTTTTCGATGTAGCGCGGAAGCGACTGTAGCTCCTGGCAGTGATCCAGGTAGGTCTGGTGATTCAGGCCGCGACGGCGGCCCAGGTCCAGCGCCAGCAGCGCGAACGCGGCCAGCTGCGTGGTAAAGGCCTTGGTCGAGGCCACGCCGATTTCCGGGCCCGCGCGGGTCATCAGGCGCAGATCGGATTCGCGCACCACCGAGGATTCGGGCACGTTGCAGATCGCGAACGTAGCCAGGTAGCCGCGACGGCGCGATTCGCGCATGGCGGCCAGCGTATCGGCGGTTTCGCCTGACTGCGAAACGGCAACGAACAGCGTGTCCTCGGGGACTACGACGTCACGGTACCGATACTCGCTCGCGACTTCGACGACGACCGGAATGCGCGCGAGCTCTTCGATCCAGTACTTCGCGACCATACCCGCGTGGTAGCTGGTGCCGCACGCCACAATATGGACGGCGCGGGTCTTGTCGAGGATGGGATCCGCATCGATGCCGAAGATGTTGGGCAACACACCATGCGGACCAATGCGGCCTTCCAACGTGTCGGCCACGGCACGCGGCTGCTCGAAGATTTCCTTCTGCATGTAGTGGCGGTACTCGCCACGCTCCACGGCATCGGCGCTGATTTCGCTTTCATGCGCGGCGCGATCGACGGGATTGCCCTGGATATCGAACACCTCGACACCACTGCGGGTGATCTCGACGATGTCGTCCTCTTCCAGGTACATCATCCTGTTCGTGACCTTGATGAGCGCCTGCGCATCGGAGCCAAGGAAGTGTTCGCCAATGCCGATGCCAACCAGCAGCGGGCAGCCGCGACGGGCACCGACGATACGGCCAGGCTCATCCAGGCTCATGACCGCGATAGCGTAGGCGCCTTCGAGCTCACGCACGGCGGCGGTGACGGCATCGCGCAGGGACTTGCCCGCCTGCACGTGCTCGTCGATCACCGCACCCATGACCTCGGTATCGGTCTGCGAATGGAAGGTGCGACCCTTGCCCTGCAGGTTCTCACGCAGGCTGGCGTAGTTCTCGATGATGCCGTTGTGCACGATGGCGATCCGGCCCTGGACGTGCGGGTGGGCGTTCACCTCGCTAGGCACGCCATGCGTTGCCCAGCGCGTGTGCGCGATACCCGTGCCACCGGGAATGGGATCGGCGTCGTACAACGCCTCCATCTCGCGCACCTTGCCCTTGGCACGCACGCGGCGGATTTCGCCCTCGTCGGCAATGGCCATGCCCGCAGAGTCGTAGCCGCGGTATTCCAGGGCCTTCAGGCCCGCGATCAGGATAGGCGCAATGTCACGCTGTGCAACGGCAGCAACGATTCCACACATGGTCTTTCCCCTTGATCCTTAATTGACCTTGCGACGCAGGTAGTTGAGCAGGTCGATGCGCGTGATCAACCCGAGGAACTGCTCACCATCGACCACGATGGCGACGTGGCCTTTTTCGAAGACAGACATCAGCGACTCGATGGACGAGGTGACCTGGATCATCTCCGGGGAAGCGATCATGGCCGTGGAGACCGGATCACGGAACCGGGTTTCGTCCGCATGCACGTGCAGGAGCACGTCGGATTCATCGAGGATACCGACGATGCGATCGCCCTCCATCACCGGCAGCTGCGAGACATCGTAGAGCTTCATGCGGTTGTAGGCGGTCACCAGCATGTCTTCCGGCTTGACTACCACGGTATCGCGCCGGGCATACGGGCGCAGGATAAGGTCGCGCAGGTCGCCGTAGTGCTCGCGCTCGATAAAGCCGTTATCGAGCATCCAGTAATCGTTGTACATCTTCGACAGGTACTTGTTACCCGTATCGCAGACGAGCGTGACGACACGCTTGGGCGTGGTCTGTTCGCGGCAATACTTCAGCGCGGCCGAGAGCAGGGTACCCGTCGAGGAACCACCCAACACGCCCTCCTTCGCCAGTAGCTCGCGCGCGGCAAGGAAGCTTTCCTTGTCGGTGATCGCAAAGGCTTTCTCAACCATGGAGAAATCGCTGATGGACGGCAGGAAATCCTCACCGATGCCTTCGACCATCCACGAGCCGGACTTCTCCGAGAGCGTGCCTTCGTTGATGTACTGCGCCAGGATCGAGCCGACCGGATCGGCCAGGATGATTTTGGTATCCGGCGAGTGCTCACGCAGGTAGGCGGTGAGGCCACTCATGGTGCCGGAGGAGCCGCAACCCACGACGATCGCATCGACCTTTCCATCGAGCTGGTCGAGGATTTCCGGCCCCGTGGTCTGCACGTGGGCCAGCGGGTTATCTGGGTTGCCGAACTGGTTGATGAAGTACGCACCCGGCGTTTCGCGCGCGATGCGCTCGGCCATGTCCTGGTAGTACTCGGGGTGGCCCTTGGCCACGTCCGAACGGGTGAGCACCACTTCGGCACCCATGGCTTTCAGGTTGAAGATCTTCTCGCGGCTCATCTTGTCGGGGACGACCAGGATCAGGCGGTAGCCCTTCTGCTGGGCGACAAGGGCCAGGCCGAGGCCCGTGTTACCGGCCGTGCCTTCCACCAGCGTATCGCCGGGCTTGATCTTTCCGGCGCGCTCGGCGCCTTCGATCATCGACATGCCGATGCGATCCTTCACCGAACCGCCCGGGTTGGCGCTTTCCAGCTTGAGGAACAGCTCGCAACAGCCGGTATCCAGGTGCTGGGCCCGCACCATGGGGGTGCGGCCGATCAGATCGAGGACGCTGTCATGAACCTTCATTGGAACTCCGTGGTTTTGCCGGCAGGGCCCCTTCGACCCCACCCGATGGGCGCCCATTCTAGTGGGTGATCCGCCCGTTCGATCCCCCGCTGTTCAGGCTACGGCGAAACGATGTATGCGAGACCGCTCATTCGGCAGCCGGTTCCTTTTTGCCACGCAACAAAAAGGGCGCGACATGCGCGCCCTTTCCTGTACCGGTGGATGGCCTCAGTGTGGCCGTGAGGCTTGCCAGGATTCCCACATTCGTTCGAGCTTCTCTTTCGCGTGCAGCTTATCCCGCTTCATCTGGGTGAGGTCCCGGTCGCTTAGCGGTAGACAACCGCGGCCCGCTTCCTCGAGCTTCTTGTTCAGTTCCTGATGTTGGGAATAGAGACGACGGGTGTCGGCGCTGGCATGGATGAACTTCTCGACGTCGTCATGCTGCTGGTTTTCGAACATTGCAGATCTCCTCGCGTTGGGGCCGCCCCGTGGCACGGGACGGTCGTGAGGGGAGCCATGCGGGCACGGCGCTGCATCGGGTAACGGATGGTTCGCGATGGGCGTGCCTGGTGAACTTCAACGCATGCTCCGGCAGGAACCCGCCTCGTGTTTTTCACGTGACGGGAAGTTCAACCTACTCCCCTGTTCCGGGGGCTGCAAGAGCGAAAATTCGCAAAAACGCGTGCAAAAACGGTTGCATGGGCAACGGTTTACACGGCAGGAAAATGGCCCTCCGCGAGCGGCTGGAGGGCGGCGGCCGTTGGCCGCCATCGCGTGCGAGCACGCCCCTGCAGAATCACCGCCCCCCTGTAGGAGCGCGCTTGCGCGCGATCACCTACAGGGCGGCGAGACGGCAGCCTTAGTTACCGCCCGACGACTTCTTCTTGGACGACCCCGTGGCCGGCGTATTGGCCGGGGCGCCACCATCGGAGGAGTTCATGTCGCGCATGGCACGCGCGGCAGCCTCGGCCAGGGCGGCCTGCTTCTTGGCGGCGTTGGCCACCTTGGCCTGCGCGGCGGCCACCTGGCGGGCCTTGTCGCCCTCGGCCTTGGCCTGCTCCAGGGCCTGCGAGTACTCCACGCCCTGCTGCTGCAGGCGGGCGGCCTCTTCCTGGATCATCTGGTTCTGCTGGCGCTGCTGTTCCAGCTGGCGGCGGGCCATCTCGGTGTCGAGGCGGCTGGCTTCCAGCAGGATGGCATCGTGCTCGCGATCGAGCTGCGCGCCCTTGGCCTGGGCATCCTGGAACTGGGCCATGGCCTTGGCGATATCGACACGGCGCTCAGCCACGTACAGGTAGTGCGCGTGCTCCTTGTCCTTGGGCTTGAACTGGGCCATCTGGCTGATGGCTTCGCGAGCCCGCGCCTGTTCGGCCTGCGCGTAGCTGCCAAGGGTGGGATCGGTCGAAAGCTGGTCCAGGCTCGTGTTCAGGCGGCGAACATCGAGGTCGTCGGTAGCGGCCATGGCCGTACCGGCCGATACGGCCAGCGCCAGGGCGGAGAGGAGGATCGTGTAACGCTTCATCACTGGCCTCCCTGGTTGTTCGGCTGCGGCTGGATATAGCCATTACCGTTGTCGTTCAACGGCTGCGTCTGGCCACCGACCGGCGGCGGGGTGGTATCCGTGGCTTCCGGCAGGACCGATTCGGTTTCCTGCACGTTGTTCGGGATGGGCACCGTATCGTTCTGGTGGTTGTCGATCATTTCGACGCGCATCTGCGCGTTTTCCTTACTCTTGGCCGAGTTCTGGGCGCGGGCGGCGCCCAGGCGGGCCTTGGCCCGTGCCAGTTCGCTATCCGCACGCGATTCATCGGCGAGCACCGACGCCTCGTCATATTTCTTCGATGCCATGGCCGCCTGCGCCTGGCGGAACTTGCTTTGGGCATAATCAAGGTCAACCGGCGCGTAATCGGCAGCGCCGGCATCGCGAGCGGCCTGTAGCTGGGCCAGGGCCTGGTTCATGGATCCATCTGGCGGGGGCGTGCTTGCGCAGCCAGCCACGGTGGCGAAAGCCAGGGCCAGAGCGGCCTGGGCAAGGAGCCGGCGGCCCTTCAGCAGGGCGTTCGACGGCAAGTTGTGCACCATCACTCGTTCCTCTTACAGCTTTGCGAGATATTGTCGATATAGAAGGTCGGGAGACCGTCGTCTCGATTGTAATGCGAACCAACGGGGGTTTAGGTGGATATCGGTTATTTCCTGAAACTGATGGTGGACAAGGGCGCGTCGGACATGTTCCTGACGACCGGTGCCCCTGTGAACATCAAGGTTGAGGGCAAGCTTTACCCGCTTGGTAACACGGGCCTGCCCAGCGGCATGGTCAAGAAGATCGCCTATTCCCTCATGGACGAAGGCCAGGTGCCCCAGTTCGAGCGCGACCTTGAGCTGAACATGGCCCTGGCCGTGAAGGAAGCCGGCCGCTTCCGTATCAACGTGTTCAAGCAGCGCGGCGAGATCGGCATGGTTATCCGTGCGATCAAGAGCGAGATTCCCTCGCTGGAAGAGCTGCAGCTGCCGGGTATTTTCCGCGACCTGATCATGGAGCCGCGCGGCCTCATCCTGGTGGTGGGCGCTACCGGCTCGGGCAAGTCGACCACCCTGGCGGCCATGCTCGACCACCGCAACACCAATAGCTCGGGCCACATCCTCACCATCGAGGATCCGATCGAATACCTGCACCGGCATAAGCGCTCCATCGTGAACCAGCGCGAGGTGGGCCTGGATACCCACAGCTACCACGAGGCGCTGAAGAACGCGATGCGTGAGGCGCCGGATGTCATCATGATCGGCGAAATTCGCGACACGGAGACCATGGAAGCCGCCATCTCCTTCTCGGAGACGGGCCACCTCTGCCTGGCCACCCTGCATTCGAACAACGCCGACCAGACGCTCGAGCGCATCCTCAACTTCTTCCCGGAGTCGGCACACAAGAACGTGCTGATGAACCTGGCCCTGAACCTGCGCGCGGTGATCAGCCAGCGCCTGGTGCTGGGCAAGGATGGCCGCCGCATGCCGGCCACCGAGGTACTGCTCAACACCCCGCTGATCCGCGACATGATTCGCCGCGGCCAGATCCACGAGGTGAAGGACGCCATGGATCGCAGCCTGCAGGAAGGCATGCAGACCTTCGACCAGTCGCTCTACCGGCTGTACAAGGAAGGCAAGATCACGCTCGAGGAATGCCTTAACAAGGCCGATTCGCGTGATGGCCTGGCGTTGAAGATCCGCCTTTCCGAGGGCGCGACGGGCAATGAGTTTGCCTCGAGCGATCCGTACGGCATCGGCGTTTAACCGCTAAACCGCTTCGTTGGCTATCGCGCGCAAGCGCGCTCCTACACAAGACCTGCGCCGGTCCCTGTAGGAGCGCGCTTGCGCGCGATGCTTTTCACGGTGCGTCCGGCTGCGCCTCCGGTGCCGCCGCCTGAAACGCCGCCAGCGCCTGGCAGTTATCCACCACCCGCCGGATCAGCGGATACGGCCCCAGGTCCAGCTCCCAGCGCACCGCGTTGTAGAACTGCGGCACCAGGCAGGCATCCGCGATGGTCGGCGTATCGCCCCAGCAGAACGTGCCGCGCGGGCCCTGGGCCAGCAGCGCCTCGATCCCGTCAAAGCCCTGCCCGATCCAGCGCCGGCTCCAGGCCGCCTTCGCCGCCTGGTCTGCACCAAAGCGCCCCTCGATTTCCTTCAGCACACGCAGGTTACCCAGCGGGTGAATATCCGTGCCCACGGCCAGGGCGAGCTCGCGAACCCGCGCCCGGTGTCGCGGATCGGCCGGCAGCAACGCAGGCGTCGGCCGCGTCTCTTCCAGATATTCCAGGATCGCCATGGACTGGCGGACCACGAAGTCCCCATCCACCAGGGTAGGCAGCTGCCCCTGCGGCGAAACCTCGCGATAGCCGGGCTTCAGGTGCTCGCCCCCATCGTTCAGCAGGTGCACGGGGCGCGTCTCGTACGCAAGGCCCTTTAGATTCAGGGCGATACGGATGCGATAGGCGGCGCTGGAGCGCCAATAGCTATAGAGGGCGAGGGCCATGCGGGTTCCTTCGTGGGTCCGCCGATTCTAGCCGGGACGCTACAATTGGGGTTTCCCTGTCATCACAGCTGGAGCCCCACCGTGTCCGTCATCCGCATGCAAGACCTCGACCTGCGCGGCAAGCGCGTCCTGATCCGCGAAGACCTGAACGTGCCGGTCGAGAACGGCAAGATCACGTCCACCCAGCGCCTGGATGCCTCCCTGCCCACCATCGTCGCCGCCCGCGACGCCGGTGCCAAGGTCATGGTCATCTCGCACCTGGGCCGCCCGAAGGAAGGCGAGTTCGATGAAGCCTCCTCGCTGAAGCCGGTCGCGGAATGGCTGGGCCAGAAGCTGGGCAAGGACGTTCGCCTGGTTCGCGACTACCTCGATGGCGTGGACGTGGCCGATGGCGAAGTGGTGGTGCTCGAGAACTGCCGCATGAACGTGGGCGAAGGCAAGGATGACGAGGCCCTGTCGAAGAAGTACGCGGCACTGTGCGATGTGTTCGTCATGGATGCGTTTGGCACCGCGCACCGCGCCCAGGCGTCCACCCATGGCGTGATCCGTTTCGCCCCGGTGGCCGCTGCTGGCCCGCTGCTCGCCAAGGAACTCGATGCGCTCGGCAAGGCGCTGGAGAACCCGGCCAAGCCGCTCCTCGCCATCGTCGCCGGCTCCAAGGTATCGACCAAGCTCGAGCTGCTGCAGAACCTGGTCGGCCGCGTCGATCAGCTGATCGTGGGCGGCGGCATCGCCAACACCTTCATCCTGGCCGAAGGCCACAAGGTGGGTAAGTCGCTCGTGGAAGCCGACCTGCTCGATACCGCAAAGAAGATCATGGCCGATGCGAAGGCCCGCGGCGCGGAAGTACCGGTGCCGACGGACGTGGTCGTGGCCAACGAGTTCTCGGCGACGGCCAAGGCCACGGTGAAGGCGGTGGACCAGGTCGGCGACGACGACATGATCCTCGATATCGGCCCCGACACGGCCAAGCGTTACGCCGAGCTCATCGCCAAGGCGGGCACCGTGGTGTGGAACGGCCCGGTGGGCGTGTTCGAGTTCGATGCGTTCGGCAAGGGCACCGAGACGCTGGCCCGCGCTATCGCGGCATCGAAGGGTTTCTCGATCGCCGGCGGCGGCGACACGCTCGCGGCCGTCGACAAGTACGGCATTGAAGATGGCGTGTCGTACATCTCCACCGGCGGTGGCGCGTTCCTCGAGTTCCTCGAAGGCAAGGAACTGCCGGCCGTGGCGGCTCTCAAGGCACGGGCGGACACGAAGTAATGCTTTTCCTCTTCGACCTTGATGGCACGATCATCGACTCCGAGGTCGGCATCTTCGCCGGCATCCGCCATTCCATGGCGGCTGTCGGAGCGGAAGCGCCCGACCATGCCACGATGCGCTCGTGGATTGGCCCGCCGCTGCGCGTGAGCTTTGGTGAAGTGCTCAACGGCGATGTCGAGCGCGTCGAGGCTGCCGTTGCCGCCTACACCGAACGCTTCCACGAGATCGGCTGGTCGGAGCACCAGGTGTACGACGGTATCCCGGAAGCCATCGCGGCCCTGGCCGCCCGTGGTGATCGGCTCGCCGTAGTCACCAGCAAGACCCGCTCCCACGCCGAGCGCATCATTGAGCACCTGCCCTTCGGCAAGGCATTTGATCGCGTCTATGCCCCGGGCCCGGAAAGCGCCCACAGCGAGAAGGCGGCGATGGTGGCCGCTGCGCTGGCTGACTTCGCTCATCCCGAGGGTGACACCTTCATGATCGGCGACCGCCGCTACGACATGGAAGGCGCCGTCGCCAACCAGGTGCGCGGCGTAGGCGTCCTGTGGGGCTTCGGCGATCGCGCCGAACTCGAGCAGGCCGGTGCGTGGACGATCGTGGAGAAGCCCGCCGATCTTCTCAGCCTGGCCTGACCCACCCGCCAGGGCGTTATCCACACGGAATGTAGATACGCCCTGCATAAGGGTGTGGATAAGTGCGAGGCAACCAATCCAGCCAAGCACTTAGCTTGCGGTGGTCAGAAGTTGAGCAGGAATCCCGACGGCGCGGCGATTTGTAGGCTTTCCCTGACAGAAATGCTTAGCCACAAAATCTATGATCGCGGGCAGTCCCAACCAAGGAACAGGGGTTCGCATGATCAAGTACGTTATCGCCGCAGGCGCGGTCGCAGCCCTCACGGCTGCCACCACCGTGTACGCGGATGGACAAGGTGCTTTTGTTTCGGCAGGCGCCGGCCAATCGTCGCAACGCCACACCGGCACCGCATGGGGCGTCGACGGTGGCTACCGTTGGGGAGTAGCAAGGAATCTGTATATCGGCCTTGAGGGCGGCTTCCACGACCTCGGGACCGACAAGGTTCGTTACGCAGACACCACGGCCTTTGCCGACATTACAGGCGCACATCAGATCACGGCAACCGGCAAAGCACATATTGGAACGAAGGCTGCAACGTTCGGCATCAATGCTCGTTGGGATTTCGCCGATAAGGTCTACGTGATAGCACACGGCGGCATCGCGAGGTATCGCTACCGCATGAGCAACGAGGGCACGAGTACCATCGATAACGAGTCCCCGATCGCTACCCACATTGCCTACAGCCTATACGATACCCGTTGGTACGCGGGTGCAGGATTCGGATTCGACTTTACGCCGCAGCTAAGCTTGCAGTTCACATACGACCACTACCCGCAGCACTACAGCATCTACGGCTTTCATATTCGCAACAACCTGGATACTTACAGCACGGCTGTCGAATATCGTTTCTGAACTCACTGACGCCCTCGCCCGGGTTTCGCGTCGCGGCAGGGCGCAGGTCGACCACTCGCTCACCCACCCGGAAGCCGACACATTCATGATCGGCGACCGCCGCTACGACACGGAAGGCGCCGTCGCCAACCATGTGCGCGGCGTAGGCGTCCTGTGGGGCTTCGGCGATCGCGCCGAACTCGAGCAGGCCGCTGCGTGGACGATCGTGGAGAAGCCCGCCGATCTTCTCGGCCTGGCCTGACACACCCGCCAGGGCGTTATCCACACGGAATGTGGATACGCCCTGCATAACACTGTGGATAAGTCGGCCGCGATCAATGGTAACAATGTGTTAGGTCGTGCTGCTCACATATTGGTCAAGGCCCTTTCGGACGTCCGCACTTCCGGCTACGCTGAGGCCGCTTTCCATGGTCGGCATCACGGAGGAATCATGCGCGTCGCTTCGTCTCTAATCCTTTTTGCGTCGCTAGCAAGCTTCGCAGCACACGCAGCTGATGGTCAGGCAGGTCAGCCGAACTGGACCCCGCCAGCCTATGGCGTAGTGGCCCCGAGGCAGACAGAACCCAAGTCGCTCTTCGCAGACGGGTTCGCAGCCAGAAAGTTATCGCCAGGCGCCAAGGCACTTACTGCCGCCGCAGTGACGGCCCTGCAAGCGACAAGCTTCGCGTCGCACATCGGTCAGGTGGATACGACTGGCGCCCTCGGCTGGAGCCCGTCAGGCAACCCTGGCCGGGCCGGGGATCGCAGTTTCCTTGGCGACAAGTCCATGGATCACGGCATACGCTAATGCAGTGCATCGCGCCGGCGCCATTGTTCACCGGCCAGCGCGAACCAGAGAACCAAACGCCACGATTGCTTGCGTGCAAAGGACTTATGATCTCGGGCTTCGCAGGACAGCCTTGCGAATTACCTCTGTAAACGGCGGAAGCGACATTACGTATCCAGCGGTGCCGACGTGATCAGCATCGAAAGAAACCGTGGCTCGCCATCCTTACGCAACAACAAGATGCTATCCACACGGAATGTGGATACGCCCTGCATAAGGGTGTGGATAAGTGCGATGCATCCAGTCCTTCCAAGCACTTAGCTTGCACTGGTCAGGCCTTGACCAAACATGCCGAAGGCGTCTGGGTTTCGCTCTACACGAACGATGTCTTATGGCTGGCCGCGCACGGCTGCGCGCATCGCTGCCGTGAACGGTCCCAGCAACAAACGATTGCCCGCCGCACTCACATGGTCGCCGTCGAAGAACAACGGTTTCCCGTCCCGGTAGCCGTCGCACGTTGTACCGCGCGGGCAGAGGATTGGGAACGGATCGAAGATGCTGGCAGCGGGAATGCCAGTCTCCGATGAGGTGATCGCCGTAACCACCGGTGCCCGCAGTCGCTCCATCTGCGCACGATCCACCGAGGCACCCGCCCGGCACATCGGGTTGGTTTGTGTCCACGGGTCCGCGCACCGGTATAGCGGCGCGTTCAACAGCACGTTCGGCGCCTCGATGACCACGGAGGCGCCGCTCGCCGCCATGCGCTCCATCAGCGTGCGCGCCTCGGTCGCGGCCTTCTCGCGAAATGCGGCTTCCTCGGCGGAGAACCATGCCTTCTCAACCTGCTCGTGCGGGTAGCGCACCCACTGGTCGACCAGGCGTGGCATGCGTAGCGAAGCGAGGAACACCACGTCACCCGCCTTCAGCTGGGGCAGCATGTCGGCAAGGACCGCCGCGATACTGGCCTGGCAGCGCGGTGTCGATTCGGCGCCTTCACGAAAACTCAGCAGCGAGCAGCCCGCATTGTTATAGAGGGTGACGGATGCGCCCGTATCGCGCACGTAATCAGCGAACAGCGAACCGAAAGCCATGGCGTGCGAATCGCCCACGGCGTAGACATGCGGCGCCGTGACGGGTTGATCGCATGCGGCACGCACGTACTCGATGCGGACGCCCTCGCCCACCCCACTTACGCCGGGCGCGCCTACACCGCACGGGGGCGGAGCACTACGAGCAGGCAGCTTGGACGGGTACCAGTCATCTGCATGACGCGCCACGGTGCTCAATGACCACTCGGGCTGCTTGCGATCAATGGCACGAAATGCATGAAGCCCCGCGTAAAGGGCAAGCAGCCCACAGGCCACCACAGCGATGCGCGGGAGGTTGCGCACCCGAACGGAGCGGCGGACGGGGTTCTCCACGAAGCGCCACGACAACGCCGCCAGTACCAGTGACAGCGCTACCGCAAGGACCTGGTGAAGGGGCTGGTCAAGACCGATCGTCCAGCGGAACAGCACCACCACTGGCCAGTGCCACAGGTAGAGCGAGTACGACACGGCGCCGATCGCCCTGACCGGGCGCCACGTGAGCACGCGAACCAGTGGCGAGGCGACCGGCTGCTCGTGTAACGCCACCAGGACCAGCAGCGTGCCGACCACAGCGGCGAAGGCATCGGGTATAGGGAACCGCGCTACGGTGGACGTGACGAGGCTATAGCCGATGAGCAGGATGCCGGCGAGGCCGAGCCCCGTACGTCGCCAGTCGTGGCGCTGTGGCATCGGGTGGTCGAAGCGGCTGCCAAGATACGCCATGCCTTGGTAAAGCAGGACACCGGCACCCAGTTCCCAGAAGCGGGCCGGCAGAAGGTAGAACGCGCCGAGCGGATCGGTAGCCTGCATGTGGAAGGCATAACCAAGCGACGCCAGCGCCCCGGCCACGAACAAGCCGGTCGAAAGCCGGCGCCATTTACCCCCGAGCGTCCAGGCCCAGAACACCAACGGGAACAGTAGGTAGAACTGCTCCTCAACGCCTAGCGACCATGTGTGCGTGTAGGGGTTGTACTCGGCGGTGGGTGAGAAATAGCTGTTCGCGTTCCTGGCAAGGATCAGGTTGCTGAACCCGAAGAACGCATAGCGTGCGGTCTGTTGGCTGTTCTCGCTCAACCACGCATCCGGGATGAACAAGGTTGCGGCCACGCAGGTCACAAGCAGGCACACCAGCAGTGCCGGCGCGATGCGCTGGAAACGGCGTGACAGGAAGTACAGGTAGAACCGATGGAGCGGACCGGCCTCGCGCTTGCCCACCGACGCGCTAACCACGAACCCTGAAATGACGAAGAACACGTCCACGCCCGCGAACCCACCAGGTAACAGCGCACCGTTGAGGTGGTAGGCAAGGACAGAGAGGACGGCGATAGCCCGCAACCCGTCGATATACGGGAAATAGGCGTGCTTTTCGCGCTGCGGGGCTGTCATCGAAGCGGGGCCATCCTTGAAAAGCGCAAGGGTACCAGAGGGCCGATACGACCCCGCCGCGCTTATCCACACCCGATGTGGATACCCGCTGCATAAGGGTGTGGACAACTCCGAGGGGCCCTTGCCAGGCAAGCACTTAGCTTGCGCTGGTTACGTTATGCGCAGGCGACCACACCGGCATCGGATTTCCCCTACGCCATGGCAATGGCTCGGCTGACGCCTAACGGCTCCGCGGCCCTCTAAACGACCGCCTGCAGGCCCACTACGCTTCGCGCACACCAATGTCGGTGCCAAGGAAGATATCGAATGACGAAGGTACATCACGGGATGGCATGCCTCCTGCTCGCGCTGGGTTCAGCGCTCGCCATAGGCGATGCCGCCGCCGCGGTACTCGGCCCGGGCCAGACCATGCAGAAGGGCCAAAGGCTTTACTCCGCCAGCAACCTCTACTACGCCACGCTGGATCCGAATGGCGATTTCGTCGTGTACCGCAGCAGCGATGGCGCGCGCACGTGGTCCACCCGCACCCCGGGCTCAGGCGCCGTGGCCGCGACCATGCAGCGTGATGGCAAGTTCGTACTCACCAATGCCTTGGGCATGCCGATCTGGTCCACCCCTACGCGCGGTCGCCACCGTGTCTTCGGTCTCACCGCGTGGGGTACCGCGGTGGTGATCAACGCACGCAAATGGAAGCCGCGCGACAAGCGCGCCGAGCCGATCGTTGAGCAGATGCTAACCCGCCGCGCCAAGCTCGACTGGCAATCCCCCGCCACCGACAGCCCCGCCATCCGCCGCCGGGCGCAGGCACGTGATGCGTCCTACCACGCCGACAAAACGACAAAGCAGCGGCCGACGCCGGGCGTGCTGTAGGTGAACGGGAACGTGGCTCTGCGACTGTTGATTGCCATCGCCTTGGCGTTGCTTTCGACGTCGGCAGCTTCAGGGGGGAGCATGCCGCCTGATCCCAAGGGAACTTGGGCACCCCCGCTCCTAAGTACGAAGGCCGACATCGAGCATCGGCGCAAATCCTTACCCCTTCAAGCCCCGCAGGAAGTGAAGGTCAACGAGCTTCTACGTGCAGCGATGATCGCTGCGTCGATGCTCTTCTTTCCCCGCGCATACTCGAGCAACTCGTGCGGCGACGAAACGGGCACCGTAGGCCGCGGCCCACACGACGGTAGATCGGACGGAGCGTGGTCGTGCAGCTCGGTCTGGCGCCCCTACTGAAACAAAGAAGCCCCGGCGTTAAGTCCGGGGCTTCCTCGGTCATGCCAAAGCGTGGCGCTTACTTCACCACAGCCTTAACCGCATCGATCACCGCATGGGTGGTGATGCCGAAGTGCTCGTAGAGCACCTTGATCGGCGCCGACGCACCGAAGGTGGTCATGCCGATGATCTTGCCGTCGATACCGACGTACTTGTACCAGAAGTCCACCGCAGCGGCTTCGACTGCCACGCGGGCGCGGCACCACGACGGCAGCACGCCTTCGCGGTATTCCGGCGACTGGGCATCGAACTCTTCCGTGCAGGGCATGGACACCACGCGGGTCGGCGTGCCCTGGTCGCCCAGTGCCTTCGCCGCTTCCACTGCGATGCCCACTTCCGAACCGGTCGCGATGATGATCGCCTTGAACTTCTCGGCCGGCTCGAACAGGACGTAGCCGCCCTTCTCGATGTTGGCGAGCTGCTCGTCCGTGCGCGGGTTATGTTCGAGGTTCTGGCGCGAGAAGATCAGGCACGACGGGTTGCCGGCGCGCTCGATCGCCTTCTTCCACGACACGGCGGATTCCACGGCATCGGCCGGGCGCCACAGGCGGTTGTTCGGGATCAGGCGCAGCGATGCCAGGTGCTCAATCGGCTGGTGGGTCGGGCCGTCTTCACCCAGGCCGATCGAATCGTGCGTGTACACGTGGATCGCGTGGGCCGGGATCAGGCACGACATGCGCACCGCATTGCGGGCGTAGTCGGAGAACACCAGGAAGGTGGCGTCGTACGGAATGAAACCGCCGTGCAGCGCAATACCGTTCGAGATAGCCGACATGCCGAACTCGCGCACGCCGTAGTGGATGTAGTTGCCTTCGGCACCGCCCGTGGCGATGTTCTTCGAACCCTTCCAGATCGTGAGGTTCGACGGGGCAAGGTCAGCCGAGCCGCCGATCAGTTCCGGCAGCAGCGGGCCGAACGCATCGAGCGACATCTGCGAGGCCTTGCGCGAGGCAACGACCGGGCCTTCCGTCTGCAGCTTCTTGATGAAGGCAGCGGCGCCTTCCTTCCAGCTCGCCGGCAGCTCGCCCGACAGGCGGCGCTTCAGTTCGGCGGCGAGCTCCGGGAATTCCTTCGCGTACGCGTCGAACTTGTCGTTCCAGGCCTTTTCGGATTTGGTGCCAGCGTCCTTCGCGTTCCACGAGCTGTAGATCTCTTCCGGAATCACAAAGGCGGGATAGTTCCAGCCAAGGCGCTCGCGGGTAAGGGCCACTTCCTTCTCGCCCAGCGCGGCGCCATGCGACTCTTCCTTGCCTTCCTTGTTCGGCGAACCGAAGCCGATGATCGTCTTGCAGATCACCAGGCTGGGCTTCTCGCTCTGCGAGGTAGCCGAGGCGATAGCGGTCTTGATCGCTTCGGCATCGTGGCCGTCGACGGGCTTGCCGTCAGTGCCAACGACAACGTTCCAGCCGTAAGCGCGGAAGCGCTCGGCGGTGTCATCGGTGAACCAGTCGTGCACTTCACCGTCGATCGAGATGCCGTTGTCATCGTAGATGGCAACGAGCTTGCCGAGCTTCAGCGTGCCAGCCAGCGACGACACTTCGTGCGAGATGCCTTCCATGAGGCAGCCATCGCCCACGAACACGTAGGTGTGGTGGTTGACGATGTCGTGGCCCGGGCGGTTGAAGCGGGCAGCGAGCACTTCTTCGGCGATGGCGAAGCCAACAGCGTTAGCCAGGCCCTGGCCGAGCGGGCCGGTGGTGGTCTCGACGCCCGGCGTATGGCCGAATTCCGGATGGCCCGCCGTGTGGTGGTCGAGCTGACGGAAATTCTTCAGGTCTTCGATCGGCAGGTTGTAACCGGTCAGGTGCAGCAGCGCGTACTGCAGCATGGAGCCGTGGCCGTTGGAGAGGATGAAACGATCGCGGTTCGGCCAATGCGGATTGGCCGGGTTGTGGTGGAGGAAATCTCCCCACAGCACCTCAGCGATATCGGCCATGCCCATCGGCATGCCCGGGTGGCCCGAGTTCGCAGCTTGCACGGCATCCATGGCCAGGGCGCGGATCGCATTGGCGCGTTCGCGGCGTGTCGTCATCGGCGTTCTCCAGTTCAGAGGGCAGTGAAAGCGCCCATTGTCGCTGATCACGTATCACGTTGTCGTGGACATTCATGCCGCGTCCGGGAAGTTAACCCCGCCTTAATCTTTTGACCCCGATTTTTGAATCTCTTCAGGTTCGGGCGGCTCTAATGAATCACGGCTACTGACTCTCCCCCCTCCCCCTGGTCGGTAGCCGGCCCCGAAAATAAGAGGAACACTCCCATGAAAAAGGCAGCTCTTGCCCTTGCAGTTTCTTGCGCCTCGTTTGTGGCCATTCCGGCCTTTGCACAGGACAACACCGCGGTTTCCGGCAACTACCAGCCGAGCCAGTCGGTGGGCAGCGGTAACTGGTTCATCGGCGCCAACGTCGGCCGTACCAACGGCAGCGACACCGGCGGCTTCGGCAGCGATACCAATGGTTTCAACTTCCTGCACGGCGAAAAGGGCCGTCGCACCGGCTATGGCGTGCTCGGCGGCTACCGCTGGAAAGTAGGCCCCGATCTGGGCCTGGGCCTTGAAGCCGGCTACACCGACCTCGGCAACTACCGGGTCAAGAATGTTTTCGAATCGGGCCAGGATGTGGACCAGAAGAGCGAGCGTGATGCGCTGCGCGGCTGGATGCTCGGTGCGAACATGAAGCTCAACCTCGTGCCGCAGTGGTACATCACCATGCACGGCGGTTACTTCCGCTCCAACGATAACGGCCACAACTACAACAACTCGTTTGGCCAGGATCTTGGCCTGTCGAGCGGCGGCCGCCCGAACCGTGGCAGCTGGTACGCCGGCATCGGCACCGGTTGGGATATCAATGAACACTTCGGTGTGGGCGTGAGCTACGACTACTTCCACGCGAATGCGGGCAAGCTGGTCGATAACACCACCGGCGCGACGCAGCCGGACCTGAAGCGCTCCACGGGCCTGCTGTCGCTGGCTGGCGAGTACCGCTTCTAAGCAGCAACCCTGTAGGAGCGCGCTTGTGCGCGATCGAGGGTGAGGTAAGCCCCATCGCGCGCCAGCGCGCTCCTGCACACAGCGTCCCTTCAACAGGCTGAGTCTCGGCACCCCAAGTGCCGAGACTTAACTTCGGCTTAATACTGAACTAAGCGGTATTGAATCTATCCGGAGGGGCCCTATCTATGTATTCGAGCACGGCACCCCCGCCGTGCGGAGCACGCGGCCGATCCCCCCATGCGGCCCGGGCCACAAAAATAAAAAGCAGGAGAGTTCCACCATGAAGAAGACCCTTATCGCCCTTGCCCTTGTTGCCGCTGGCGCCGTTGCCGCCCCGGCCTTTGCGCAGGACGTGAACCCGGCCGCAGGCTGGTTCGTGAATGGCAACGTTGGCCGTACGTCGGTCGACAAGGGCAAGTACGACGGTCACGACACCGGCTACGCGCTCAACGGTGGCTACCGCTGGGGCGTGACCCCGTGGGCCGCGCTGGGTGTTGAGGTGGGCTACAACGACCTCGGTAACATCCACGCCAAGAATTTCTTCAATAACGACCGCGTGGTGGATCGTCGCAAGTCCGAGCTGCATGGCTGGACCGCCGGCGTGAATGGCAAGTTCAACATCGACCCGCAGTGGTACATCAGCGCGCGTGGTGGCCTGTACGCCTGGAAGGGCCACGGCACCAGCAACGATGACATCACCCGCAACAGCTTCGACAAGACCAGCTGGTACGCCGGCGTGGGCGTGGGCTACGACTTCACGAACAACTGGAGCCTGGGCCTGAACTACGACCACTACGATGCGAAGAAGGATCAGGTTGATCTCTCGACGAACATGACGTCGGTGTCGGTGGAATACCGCTTCTAAGCTTCGCTGCATAAAAAAACCGGGCGCCGTGAGGCGTCCGGTTTTTTTATGCCTGGTGATCGAAGCGCGCGGCGCGGATTAGCGCTTCTTCCAGGTGCCCTTGGCGGCTTCGCTGTTTTCCTTCGCACGCTCGACGACCGTCTTCTGGGCGGCGGCGTAATTGGCCTTCTGGTCCTTGGCCCACGTTTCGAGCGCAGCGGACACCAGGGCGCGACCGTACGAGAAGCTGATCGGCCACGGGTGCGGGCCGAGCTTGTTGATCTCGTTGAGGTTCTCGGTAGCCTGCTGGTCGCCCTGGCCGCCGGACAGGAACACGATACCGGCAACGGCCGCCGGCACGGCGTACTGGAACACGGAAACCGTGGCGTTGGCGATGTCTTCGGCGTCCGCCTGGTCTTCCTTCGGGGCGAACTTGCCCGGGATAACCATGCTGACCTTCAGGATGAGGGCCTTGAGCTCGACGTTGTTCAGTTCAAGCTGGCCGAACAGGCTCTGCAGCACTTCCTTATGGACCGCGAAGCTGGTGTCCAGATCCTGCACGCTGGACGGATCGTCCATCAGGATTTCCGGCTCGACCATCGGCACGAGGCCGGCTTCCTGGCAGAGGGCGGCGTAGCGAGCCAGTGCGTGGGTGTTGGCTTCCACGGCGGCCGAGGTCGGCGTGTCGTCGGTGATCTTGATTACGGCGCGCCACTTGGCGAACTTCGCACCGAGCTTGGCGTATTCCTGCAGGCGCTCGCGCAGGCCATCAAGGCCCTCGGTCACCACTTCATCCGGGAAGCCGGCGAGCGGGTGTGTGCCCTTGTCCACCTTGATGCCCGGGATGATGCCGGCGGCGTTCATCGCCTCGACCATGCTGCGGCCATCGTCGGTCTTCTGGCGGATGGTCTCGTCAAACAGGATGGCACCGGAGATGTACTCACCCAGGCCCGGTGCCGTCAGCAGCAGCTGGCGGTACTTGCGGCGGTTTTCCTCGGTGTTTTCCAGGCCAACGGCCTCGATGCGCTTCTTGATGGTCGTAGCGGATTCGTCGACGGCAATGATGCCTTTGCCGGGGGCGACCATCGCTTGCGCGATTTCTTCGAGGTTTTCGATGCTCATGAGAACTCCATGGAAGTAGTGGTATTGCCCTGCCACGCAGGCAGGGCTAGTGCAAAAACCGGCGGAGTATAGGGGAATACCCCGCGAAAGCCGTTGTGCGGCGCGGTCAGACGATCAAGTGGTCTGGTAGCCCGGCAGCTGGCACTGCTTGTAGATCTCCGCCTTTTTCGCGGGATCCTCGGGCAGGTTGAAGCCTGCGACGTAATACGTCAGCACCGGCTCGGCCGCACGGTTGACGCCCGACGGGGCGTACTTGAAGTCCTTCACGATGCTCACGCCCACCTGGGCAAGATCGCCCGCGGGAATGGTTTTGGCGGCCACGACGTTCTGCGGCAGGCCGTTCGAGCCGATCATGTAGGTGACCGCAACGCAGCCGGGCTGGTCGAGGTTCTTGCCTGTATTGGGCACATCGGCATTGACCTGGGTATTGGTCAGGGTCCAGTACGCCGGCAGGCGATCGGGGGCGACACGGCGGGTGTTCTGCGCCGCGGCGGGGCCGGCAGCGAGGAGGAGGACGGCGGCGGCGATGGCGCCGGCGTGGAAGGATGTGCGGATCATGACGCCCTCGTTGGTTTGCCAGGGCTATGAGTTTACCTCCCTATGGCATTCAGGGCGTGTGGATTCGTGCCCTGCCGATTCCCGGCCACGGCGGGCGCCTGGCGAAAAAAAAGGGCCCGCAATGTGCGGACCCTTTTGAAGAAGCGAGGCCCGCATGGACGCGAGCCCCGGCGACGCTTACAGATCGCGCAGGCTATCCGCGATGCCGTCATCGCCGATCACCAGCAGCTTCAGCGTGTTGGTGCCGCCGTGGCTGCCGATATGGTCGCCGTGGGTCAGGATCACGCGATCGCCCTTGCCCAGCTTGCCCAGCGCGAACAGATGCTGGAGCGCCGCGCGTGCGGTGTGGGCCGGGTCGAGCTTGCCGGTTTCAAAAGCGACCGGCTGCACGTCGCGCAGCATGAGCATGCGGCGGCGGGCGGCGCCCGACGGCGACATGGCGTAGATGGGCACCGCGAAACGGTAGCGCGACAGCCACTGCGCGGTGGCACCGGATTCGGTCAGCGAGACGATAGCGCGAACGCCGATCTGCGACGCCAGCACCATCGCGGCCAGGGCGATCGCCTGGTCGGAACGATCGAGCGTGTGCGCGGCCGGGCGCAGGTCGTCGCGCGGCTCGAACTGGCGCTCGGCACCCAGGCAGATGCGGCGCATGGCGGCCACGGCCTTGTCCGGGTGGGCGCCGGCGGCGCTTTCCTCAGAAAGCATCACGGCATCGGTACCGTCGATGACGGCGTTCGCGACGTCCAGCACTTCGGCGCGGGTCGGGATCGGCGCGCGCACCATCGACTGCAGCATCTGCGTGGCGGTGATCACCGAGCGGTTACGCATGACCGATTCGCGGATGATCTTCTTCTGCAGGCCCGGGAGCTCGGCATCGCCGATTTCCACGCCCAGGTCACCACGGGCCACCATCACCACGTCGGACGCATCGATGATTTCGCCGAGCACCGGGATCGCGTCGGCGCGCTCGATCTTCGACACGATGGCGGCATCGCCACCGGCTTCGCGCAGCAGGCGGCGGGCTTCGTGCAGATCGGCCGCCGAGCGGACGAACGACACGGCAAGGAAATCGGCGCCCATCTCGGCGGCCAGCTTGATGTCGTTACGGTCCTTGTCGGACAGCGCCGACACGGAGAGACCGCCGCCCTGGCGGTTCAGGCCCTTGCGGTTCGAGAGGCGGCCACCGATGACGACGCGGGTGTGGATCTCGGAGCCAACCACATCGAGGACGGCGAGCGCCACGAGGCCGTCATCGAGCAGCAGCACGTCGCCCGCGACCACATCCTTGGGCAGGTCGTAGTAGCTGACGCCCACGCGGGTCTGGTCGCCGGCCGGGGCATCCGGGCGGCAATCGAGCACGAAGCTGTCGCCCGGCAGCAGGTCGATCGGGCCGTCAGCAAACTTCTCGATACGGATCTTCGGGCCCTGCAGGTCGGCCAGGATGCCAACTTCGCGGCCCACTGCATCGGCGGCGGCGCGCACGGCGTTGGCGCGGGCGCGGTGGTCATCGGGGGTACCGTGCGACAGGTTCAGGCGAACGATATCCACGCCCTCCTCCAGGATCTTCTCGAGCATGCCCGGCGCATCGGTGGCAGGGCCGAGGGTGGCGACGATCTTGGTGCGGCGAATCTGGATATCGGTCATCTGTCTTTACCTTGTGTCTGTGTTCTCGAATGGGGGCGTGCGCTGGGGTTAGTCCAGCGTCTTGTTCAGCAGATCGGCCAGGCGCTTGCCTGCTTCGCGCAGGCGCAGCTCGGCAACCGGGAGGTTCTTCGCCACGTAGGCGTCGTCGATCTTGTGGGAATCGGGGTAGAAGCCCGGCTGCGCGACCACCTGGCAGGATTCCTCGGCCCACTGGGCGTACGGGTTATCCAGCGGGGCGATCGGCTTGGGCAGCTTCACCGGGCCCTCGGCGGCCAGGCGGTCGGCGTAGGCGTCCCACTTCAGGTTGCTGGTGTAGAGCAGCTTCGAATCCCACACGCTGTGCAGGTTCGTGCCCTTGCCATCGAACTGCACCTGGTACTCGTTGCCGCCCTTGTCGTCGCGGTTACCGGCGTGGAGCGGCTGGTGCACATCGCCCACGAAGTGGACAACGAACTTCAGCGCTTCGGCACGCTCGGCATTGGACTTGTGCCGGTCGCCCAGGATGGCGACGTACTTCTCCAGGCCGCCCACTACGCACTTGCCGTCGGCGCAATCCACCGGCGGGTCGTAGTGGCACTTCGGGTCATGGAAATCGGCGTAGTGGAGCATGCTGGTCGCCTTGCCCAGGTCCTTGGTCTCCGGGTTATCGCGCAGGCGATCGGGCCAGCTGGCGATATCGGGGAGGGAATCGTCCCCATCGGCCTTGAGCAGGCGCTCGACCTCGGCCTTGGCCGAAGGATCCAGCTGGCGCCAGGCCAGCTCGGCGACGATACGGTGGCCGATATCGCCCCAGGCAGCGGCGGTGCCGGCAACGGCGGGAAGGATGATGGCCAGCAGGGTGGCGATGGTGCGGCGCTTATGGTGCGTCTTCATGGGGCAGTAAACGTTTCCGTCGCGGGCGAACGGCCAAGTGTGCCACAGCCGGGCTGAGGCACGAATGACAATATCGCTGCGCCGCAACAACCTGCGATCCGAAGGGGGCGGGGCGGCACCCCCCGCGGGTGTTCCGCTATCATGCGGGTTTGTGCCACTCGCTTTGGCTTCATCCGCCCTATCCACCCGGAGGTTTGCAATGACCATCAAGGTCGCCATCAACGGTTACGGTCGTATCGGTCGCAACGTGCTGCGCTCGCTCTACGAATCGAAGAAGAATGGCCAGGATATCCAGATCGTCGCGGTCAACGATCTCGGCGATGCCGAGACCAACGCGCACCTGACCCAGTACGACACGGCCCACGGCCGCTTCCCGGGCGAAGTCTCGGTAGACGGTGGCGACCTGATCGTCAACGGCGACCGCATCAAGGTCTGCGCCGAACGCGACCCGTCGAAGCTGCCCTGGGGCGAGCTCGGCGTGGACGTGGTGCTTGAGTGCACCGGCTTCTTCACCTCCAAGGCCAAGGCCAGCGCGCACATCACCGCCGGCGCCAAGAAGGTGATCATCTCGGCCCCGGGCGACAAGGACGTGGACGGCACCTTCGTCATCGGCGTGAACGATGACAAGCTGCACGCCGGCCTGCAGGTCATCTCCAACGCCTCGTGCACCACCAACTGCCTGGCCCCGCTGGCCAAGGTGCTCCACGAGAAGGTCGGCATCGTGCACGGCCTGATGACCACGATCCACGCCTACACCAACGACCAGGTGCTGACGGACGTGTACCACTCCGACCTGCGCCGCGCCCGTAGCGCCACGCACAGCCAGATCCCGACCAAGACCGGCGCTGCCGCCGCGGTGGGCCTGGTGCTGCCGGAGCTCAACGGCAAGCTCGATGGTTTCGCCATGCGCGTCCCGACCATCAACGTGTCGGTGGTCGACCTGACCTTCACCGCCGCGCGCGAGACCACCAAGGAAGAAATCGACGCCGCCATCAACGAAGCCGCCAACGGCAAGCTGAAGGGCATCCTGGGCGTCAACACCAAGCCGCTGGTCTCGATCGACTTCAACCACAACCCGCACTCGTCGATCTACGACGCGACGCAGACCCGCGTCATGGGCGGCACGCTGGTGAAGGTCCTCTCGTGGTACGACAACGAGTGGGGCTTCTCCAACCGCATGCTCGACATGGCCAAGGCGCTGATGGCTGCCAAATAAGGCCCATCGCGCAAGCGCACTCCCCTGTAGGAGCGTGCTCGCACGCGAAAAGCCTACAAGGCGAAAAAGAAAAAGGGCCCGCTACGAAGCGGGCCCTTTTTTGTTGCCAGGCGATTCGCCCTGGCCAAACGTTGATCGCGTGCAAGCACGCTCCTACAGCGGCACCGCGACGTCGTATCGCGGCATACCGTTAGCCTCAGGCCTTCTGGATTACCTGCTCGATCGAGCCGAAGATGGATTTGCCATCCTTGTCGGTCACGTCGATGCGCACGCTGTCGCCGAACTTCAGGAACGGCGTGGCCGGCTTGCCATCACGCAGGGTTTCCACCGTGCGCTGCTCGGCCAGGCACGAGGCACCCTTGCTGGTGTCCTCGTTGGCGATGGTGCCCGAGCCGACAATGGTGCCTGCGGTGAGCGGGCGCGTCTTCGCGGCATGGGCGATCAACTGCGCGAAGTTGAACTGCATATCCACGCCGCACTCGGCTTCACCGAACCAGTGGCTGTTGATCCACGTGCGCATCGGCAGGTGAAGCTTGTCGCCTTCCCACGCATCGCCCAGCTCATCCGGCGTGACGAACACCGGCGAGAGCGCCGAACGCGGCTTCGACTGCAGGAAACCGAAGCCCTTGGCCAACTCGGCCGGGATAAGGCCACGCAGCGACACATCGTTGACCAGGCCGACGAGCTGGATGTGGCTCGACGCGGTTTCGGCGGAAGGCGCCATCGGCACGTCATCGGTGATGACCACCACTTCGGCTTCCAGGTCGATACCGTATTCCTCGCTGGGCACCACCACCGGATCGCGCGGGCCAAGGAAGCCGGCGCTGGTGGCCTGGTACATCAGCGGATCGGAATAGAACGACGCCGGCACCTCGGCACCGCGGGCGCGGCGGACGCGCTCCACGTGCGGCAGGTAGGCGCTGCCATCCATGAACTCGTAGGCGCGCGGCAGCGGCGCGGCCAGCGCGGCCATATCGAGCGCGAAGGCGCCGCCGGCCTTGCCGGCCGCGAGGTCTTCCGCGAGCGCGTTGAGGCGCGGCGCGGCGACGTGCCAGTCATCCAGAGCCGCCTGCATGGTCGCGGCGATGCCGGTGGCCTTTACGGCCTGGGTGAGATCACGGCTGACGACCACCAGGGTACCGTCGCGGCCGCCTTCCTTCAGCGAAGCGAGTTTCATGTGTGTCCTTGTATCAGGCGTTCGGGTCGAAGTGCTTCTTCAGCCCACGCCAGCATTCGTAGTAATTGCCCTGCAACGCTTTGGATTCCAGCGCCTGCTTGCTGGCGTGGATCACCTTGCGGGTTTCGAACATGAAGGCCATCGTACCCGTGATGTGATCGGGCTTCGACACATCGGCGCTCGAAGCCTTCTCGAAACTGGCGTTATCCGGGCCGTGCCCGCTCATGCAGTTATGCAGGCTGGAGCCGCCGGGAATGAAGCCGCCCGCCTTGGCATCGTACGCGCCGGTGATGAGGCCCATGAACTCGCTGGCCACGTTGCGGTGGAAATACGGCGGCCGGAACGTGTGCTCGGCCACCAGCCAGCGCGGCGGGAAAATCACGAAATCCATGTTGGCCACGCCCGGCGTATCGCTGGCGGAGGAGAGCACCGTGAAGATGCTGGGATCCGGGTGGTCCACCGCGATCGAACCGATGGTGTTGAAGCGGCGCAGGTCGTATTTGTAGGGCGTGTAGTTGCCGTGCCACGCGACCACATCGAGTGGCGAATGGTCGATATCCGCCTGCCACAGCGAGCCCTGGAACTTGGCGATGAGAGCGAAACCGCCATCGACATCCTCGTACGCCGCCACTGGCGCGAGGAAATCGCGCGGGTGCGCGAGGCCGTTCGCACCGATCGGCCCAAGGTCAGGCAGGTGCAGCGTCGCGCCGAAGTTTTCGGCCACGTAGCCGCGGGCCTCGCCATCGGGCAGTTCCACGAGGAAACGGATGCCACGCGGCACCACGGCGATCTCCAGCGGCTCCACATCCAGCACGCCAAGCTCGGTGCGAATGCGCAACCGGCCCTGCTGCGGCACGATCAGCAGCTCGCCATCGGCGTTGTAAAAGTAGCGGCCTGCCATGGAGCGGTTGGCCAGGTACTGGTGGATGCCCACCCCGCCCTGCTCCGCCGGGCCACCGTTGCCGCCCATGGTGAACAGGCCATCGAGGAAATCAGTGCCCGCCGGCGGCATGGGCAACGGATCCCAGCGCATCTGGTTCGGCGTGGGCGGCGCATCGTTGAAGCGGTTGTGGAACGTAGCGTGCGCCAGCTCGCGGAACGGCGAATGCTGCGCGGCCGGGCGAATGCGATACAGCCAGCTGCGCTGGTTGCGGTGGCGCGGCGCGGTGAACGCGCTGCCGGAAAGCTGCTCGGCGTAGAGGCCCTTGGCCACGCGCTGCGGCGAGTTCTGGCCGGTGGGAAGCACGCCTTCGACGGCCTCCGTGGCGAACTCGTTGCCGAAGCCGGTCTGGTATCCGCGGGTGTCGTCGGTGTGGCTCATCGGGATGTCCTGATGCGATGACGAAAAGCCAATGGAGGAGCGCGCTTGTGCGCGATGGAGGTTACCGTAAACCTCATCGCGCGCAAGCGCGCTCCTGCAGGGGTTCGGCGAACGTGTTACAGGACGCCGCGGCGTTCCTGGTCGCGCTCGATCGATTCGAACAGGGCCTGGAAGTTGCCGTTGCCGAAGCCTTCGTTGCCCTTGCGCTGGATGATCTCGAAGAAGATCGGGCCGATGTTGTTCTGGGTGAAGATCTGCAGCAGCAGCTTCTTCTTGGTCTCCGGGTCCGCATCGATCAGCAGCTTGTTCTTCTGCAGGCGCGGCACGTCTTCGCCGTGCTCCGGGATACGGATATCGATCACTTCGAAGTACGTATCCGGCGTATCGAGGAAGGCGACGTTCTGCGCGCGCATCGCTTCCACCGAGTCATAGATGTTGTCGGTGAACAGCGCGATGTGCTGGATGCCTTCGCCGTTGTACTCGCGGATGTACTCGTTGATCTGCGACTTCTCGTCCGACGATTCATTGAGCGGAATGCGGACCATGCCATCCGGCGCGGTCATCGCCTTGGACACCAGGCCGGTCTTCGCGCCCTTGATGTCGAAGTAGCGGATCTCGCGGAAGTTGAACAGGCGCTCGTAGTAATCCGACCACTTCTGCATGTTGCCGAAGTGCAGGTTGTGGGTCAGGTGGTCGATAAAGGTGAGGCCAAAGCCCTTCGGGTGACGGTCCACGCCCGGGAAGAAATCGTACTCGGCCTCGAAACAGTCACCCTTGGCGCCGTACTGGTCGATCAGGTACAGGCACGCATCGCCAATGCCCTTGATGGTGGGCACGTTCAGCGCGAGGGTATCGGTCAGGGTGGCCAGCTTCTCGGCGCCGTTCGACAGCGCGGTGGCCTGCACGTCGGTCGCGGGGCGGTTGAAGCGGATGGCGAAGCCACAGGCCGAGGGGCCGTGCTTCGACACGAAATCGGCCGCAAACGAGTTCGGCTCCTCGTTCACGAGGAAGTTGCACTCGCCCTGGCGGTAGAGCGTGATGTGCTTCGACTTATGCTTGGCCACGGCGGTAAAGCCGAGGCGGGGGAACAGGTCGTGGAGCAGCTTCGCGTCCGGCGCGGCAAACTCAACGAACTCGAAGCCATCCACACCCTGGGGGTTTTCGAACGTGGTGACTTCCATACCGATATTGGGCTGGGCGCTCATAAGCGATACTCCTGGCTGCGGGCACGGCTTGCGCCGTCTACCGCCACCTTATAGTTTCACTTGTAACCATTTGCAAGGATCGGCGCAGCATGACCCTCGAACCCATTCCCGCCCACGCCCCACTGGAGCTGGAACACTTCCTGCCCTATCGCCTGTCGATCCTCTCCAACACCGTCAGCCAGTCCATCGCTGACGAGTACCAGGGCCGATTCCAGCTCAGCATGACGGAATGGCGCGTGATGACGATCCTGGCCCGGTTCCCGGCCAGTTCGGCGACCCAGGTGGTGGAGCGCACCCGCATGGACAAGGTGGCGGTAAGCCGCGCCGTGGCCCGGCTGGTCGAGGCCGGCCGGGTAGACCGTGGCACCTACGATGGCGACAAGCGCCGCTCGGTGCTGCAGCTCTCCGACGCCGGTTGGGCGATCCACGACGAGGTCGCCCCGCTGGCCCGTGCGCATGAGCGCGAGCTGCTGGAAAAGCTCAGCGAGGACGAAAAAGCCTGGTTGGAGAAGATCCTGGACAAGCTGCTGGGTTAAGCACCTCTAACCTGTAGGAGCGGGGGGGGGGGGGGGGGGGGGGGGGGGGGGGGGGGGGGGGGGGGCCCCCCCCCCCCCCCCCCCCCCCCCCCCCCCCCCGCTCCTACAAAAAGCGCTTGCGCCGGTGACGCCGGCTTACTTGATCCCGTGCATCAGCCGGTTGATCAGCGGGGCGATCAGGAACAGCACGATGCCGGCGCCGATCAGCAGCTCGAAGCTGAACGTGAAGCCGGACAGCGCCGAGCCGACGGTCATGCCGCTTTCGCCGCTGATGTGGCCCGCCAGCAGGCCGGAAAGGTTGTTGCCGATGGCGGTGGAGAGGAACCAGCCGCCCATGGCCAGGCCCACCACGCGCAGCGGCGCGAGCTTGGTCACCATGGAAAGGCCGATCGGCGACAGGCACAGCTCGCCGATGGTCTGCGCCACGTAGCACGCGGCCAGCGGCCAGAACGGGATCAGGCCACGGCCGTCCACCAGGCTCTTCAGCGCGTACATGAGCACCAGGAAGCCCAGGGCGTTGAAAATCAGGCCCAGGCCGAACTTGCGGGGGATAGACGGCTCAGCGCGGCGCTTGGCCAGCCATGCCCAGACGATCGCCACCGGCGGCGCGAACACCAGGATGGCGGCGGAGTTCACCGACTGGAACCAGCCAACCGGGAACTCCCAGCCGAACATAAGGCGATCAACCAGGTTCTGCGCCAGGAAGTTGAACGAACTACCTGCCTGCTCGAAGAACATCCAGAACAGCACGTTGAACGCGAACAGCACCAGCATCGCGATGACGCGGTGAATCTGGATCGTGTCGTGGCGCACGGCCTCGATCACGAGCATGGCCGCGACACCCACAAACAACGCGCCAAGCAGCCAGGCAATGAAAATGGCACCGGCCTTGGCCATGAGCAGGTAGACCAGCGGCACCGCGATGACAATGCCAATGATGACGGCCAGGAGGCTCTTGCCCTCATGCCGTTCCGGCGGCGGCACGCCTACGCCCTTCAGCTGCTTGCGGCCGACCAGGAACCAGATAAAGCAGATGACCATGCCGATGCCGGTAGAGGCAAACACGGCGCGGTAATTCTCCTGGAGCGGCGTATCGGTCATGACCGAAGCGATCCAGCCGGTGACCAGCGGAGCCAGGAAGCCACCCAGGTTGATACCCATGTAGAACAGGGTGAAGCCACGATCGCGGCGATCATCGCCCACCGGGTAGATCTGTCCCACCAGCGACGAAATGTTCGGCTTGAACAGGCCGTTGCCAACGATGACCGTGGCCAGACCGGCCAGGAAAATATCCTGCTGCGGCACCATCACCATGAACAGGCCCAGGCCCATCACCGCCGCGCCGACCAGGATGGAGCGCTGGTAGCCAAGGATCCGATCGGCAACGTAACCGCCGAAAATCGCCGAGGCATAGACCAGCGCCAGGTACGCGCCATAGGTGCGGCTGGCGTAGCCCTGGCCGGATGCATCGCCATGGAAGAATTCGGCCACGATGTACAGGGCCAGCGCCCAGCGCATGCCGTAGAACGCGAAGCGCTCCCAGAATTCCGTCATGAACAACATCCACAACGGACGCGGGTGGCCCATGATCTGCGGGTAATCGGGCACGGGCTGTGCCTGGCTGGGGGCGGTTGAAGTCATGGCTTCCCTTGGCGGTGAATCGATGAGCGTGTTTAGCTGGACCGGCCCACGACGTCAAATATTGCGACCGCAACACGCCCTCGAAACGAGGCCCTGCAGGAGCGCGCTTGCGTGCGATGGGGTGCTCGCCCCGCAGTGAGATCTTCGCCAGCACCCGATCGCGCGCAAGCGCGCTCCTACAAGAGCACGGCGGCGTCCAAGAGCACGGCGGCGGCGTCAGGTGCCGAGGATGGTGCGGACTTCGATCAGCTCGGGGAAGAAGCTCTGTTCCAGTGCCTTGCGCAGGAACGCCACCCCGGAAGAACCGCCGGTGCCCGGCCGGAAGCCGATAATCCGCTCCACGGTTTTCATATGGCGGAACCGCCACAGCTGGAAGTTTTCCTCGATATCCACCAGCAGTTCGCTCAGGTGGTATTCGGACCAGTACGCCGCCGTGTCCTCGTAAATCCGCTTGAAAATCGGCAGCAGCGCCGGCTGGCTGTGCCAGGGCTGGGTGACATCGCGGTCGAGGATCTCCACCGGAATGGGATGGCCACGGCGCGCGAGAAAACGCAGGTATTCGTCATACAGGCCAGGCGCGTCGAAGACCGCACGAAGGCGCGCGTAATCGGCCGCATCGTGCTCGAACACCTTGAGCATGTCGGCGTGCTTGTTGCCCAGCAGGAATTCCACGATGCGGTATTGCAGCGACTGGAACCCCGAAGACGGCCCCAGGACATCGCGGAATTGCAGGTATTCGGCCGGGGTCAGCGTTTCCAGCACGCCCCACTGTTCGTAAAGCTGGCGCTGGATCTGCTTGACCCGGGCAAGCACTTTCTGGGTGCCGCCCAGGTCATCGGCGCGCAGGCGCGCCAGTGCGGCATCCAGCTCGTGAATCATCAGCTTCAGCCACAGCTCGGAGGTCTGGTGCTGGATGATGAACAGCATTTCGTCGTGGTGCTGCGGCTCGCTCAGCGGGTGCTGGGCGCTGAGCACCTGGTCCAGCCGGAGGTACTCGCCATAGGTCAGCCGCCCGTCCAGATCGGTGCGGATGCCGGGTTCGAGGTCGCGCTGCGGGTGGGCCATGGACTGTCTTCACATAATGGGTGGATGGCGCGCGAACCGCGCCACTGAGCCGTTTCTGAGCCAAGTAGGGGCCGGGTCATGCTGCGGCGTGCCTTGCCGGGCCATAATACCCCTGATATCTAGTCCGGCTCGCAAGACCTGATAAGCCGCTCGCGCCCCGCTGGATGGGCCCGTCCGCTTCCCCAATCGTGCGTGTCGTTTCTAACCTTCCCCTGGGAGCGAGTCGTGTCCATCGCCGCCAAGTTTGAAATTGAATACCTGCAGTACCTTGACCAGGATGGCAAGGAAACCGGCAAGGAAATGCCCGCATTCGCCAAGGATCTCGACCACATGGTCGAGCTCTACAAGCTGATGGTTTCCACCCGCGTATTCGACGCCAAGTCGATCGCGCTGCAGCGCACCGGCAAGCTGGGCACCTACGCCTCTTGCCTGGGCCACGAGGCCGCGCACGTGGGTATCGGTAGCGCCATGCGCCGCGAGGATTCGCTGGCCGTGTCGTACCGCGAGTACGGCGCCCAGCTGTACCGCGGCGTGAAGCCGCGCGAGGTCTACACCTACTGGGGTGGTGACGAGCGCGGTAACGATTTCAAGGATGCCCCGGCCCACGATTTCGCCTGGTGCGTGCCGATCGGCACCCAGTGCCTGCACGCCGCCGGTTCGGCGCTGGCGTTCAAGATCCGCAAGGAGCCGCGCGTGGCCGTGTGCACCATCGGTGATGGCGGCTCGTCGAAGGGTGACTTCTACGGCGCCATTAACGTGGCCGGCGCGCAGCAGCTGCCGCTGGTCGCCGTGATCGTGAACAACCAGTGGGCCATTTCGGTCCCCCGCCGTATCCAGAGCGGTTCCGGCACGCTTGCCCAGAAGGGCATCGCGGCCGGTCTGTTCTGCATCCAGGTGGATGGCAACGACATCATCGCCGTGCGCAAGGCCATGGAAGACGCGCTCGAGCGCGCCCGTTCCGGCCAGGGTGGCTCGGTGATCGAGGCGGTGACCTACCGCCTGGGCGACCACACCACCGCCGACGATGCACGCCGCTACCGTGGCGAGCAGGAAGTGAAGGACGCCTGGGAACGTGACCCGGTGCCGCGCCTGCGCAAGTGGCTCGAAGCCAAGGGCAAGTGGGACGATGCGAAGGAAGAGGCCTGGAAGGCCGAGTGCGACGACTGGATGGACAACGAAGTGAACGCGTACCTGGAAACGAAGAACCAGCCGGCAACGGCCATGTTCGATTACCTGTACGCCGAAGTCCCGGCCGACCTCGAAGCACAGCGCGAGCTGGTCGCTTCCCTCGATCGCAAGTCGTAAGGAATTCTTCCCATGGCACAAATCACTCTTATTGAAGCGGTGACCCAGGCGCTTGCCTACGAAATGCGCAACGACGATAGCGTCGTGGTGCTGGGCGAGGACGTGGGCGTCAACGGCGGCGTGTTCCGCGCCACCCAGGGCCTGCAGGAACAGTTCGGCGAAGAGCGCGTCATCGACACGCCGCTGGACGAAGGCACCATCGCCGGCCTCACCATCGGCCTGGCCGTGCAGGGCATGAAGCCGGTTGCCGAAGCGCAGTTCGAAGGCTTCATCTACCCGATGATGGAGCACATCGCCTGCCACGCCGCCCGCATGCGTAACCGCACGCGTGGCCGCATGACCGTTCCCGCCGTGTGGCGCGCCCCGTGGGGCGGCGGCATCCGTGCGCCGGAGCATCACTCCGAGGCAAACGAACACCTGTTCACCAACATCCCGGGCCTGCGCGTGGTCATGCCGTCGTCGCCGGCGCGTGCCTACGGCCTGCTTCTCGCCGCCATTCGCGATCCGGATCCGGTGATCTTCTTCGAGCCCAAGCGCATCTACCGCCAGTACAAGGAAGAAGTGCCCGATGACGGCGAGGCACTGCCGCTCGATGTGTGCTTCGTGCTGCGCGATGGCACCGACGTGACCCTGGTGACCTGGGGCGCGCAGGTGAAGGAATGCCTGGAAGCCGCCGATGAGCTGGCCCAGAAGGGCATCAGCGCCGAAGTCATCGATGTCGCCACGCTCACCCCGCTCGATTTCGACACGATCGCCGAATCGGTGACCAAGACCGGCCGTTGCGTCATCGTGCACGAAGCGCCGAAGACCGCCGGTTTCGGTGCCGAAATCGCCGCCCGCCTGTCCGAGGAGTGCCTGTACAGCCTGCTCGCCCCGGTCGAGCGCGTGACCGGCTTCGATACCCACATCCCGCTGTTCCGCCTGGAAATGAAGTACCTGCCCAGCGTTGAACGCATTGTCGAGGCCGCCGAGCGCACGCTCGCGGCATCCTGAGGAACCTATCCCCATGGCCGATATCAAGACCTTTTTCCTGCCGGACCTCGGCGAAGGCCTGCCCGACGCGACCGTCGTGGAATGGCACGTCAAGGAAGGCGACACGATCAAGCTCGATGCCCCGCTGGTATCGATGGAAACCGCGAAGGCCGTCGTCGACGTGCCCTCGCCCTACTCCGGCACCGTGAAGAAGCTGCACGGTGCCACCGGTGACATCATCGAAACCGGCGCTGCCCTGGCCGATTTCGAAATCGACCCGAACGCACGCCAGCGCGCCGAAGCCGAATCGACCGGCCATCACCATGGCCCGAAGAAGGGCGTCGGCTCGCCGGCCACCGATGATCCGTCGAAGGTGGTCGCCTCCGATGACGGCGGCGAGATCGATCCGCCGAAGGCCTCCGCCGATCGCGAAGACGAAGGCACCGTTGTCGGTGCCATGGTCAGCGGCAACGCCGTGCACACCGAACAGGTCTCCAGCGCCGGTGGCGTGAAGGCCGTCCCGGCCGTGCGTGCGGCTGCGAAAAAGCTCAAGGTTGACCTCACCCGCGTGCAGCCGACCGGCGCCGGTGGTGTCATCACCATGCAGGATGTGAAGAACGCCGCCGCCAACGGCAGCGCCGCCGTGGGTGCCGCCCCGGCGCGCCCGGCCGCGGCGCAGCACCTGGCACCGACGCTGCCGGAGCCGGGCCCCGCCCCGACCCGCACGCCGGTGTCGCTGGCCGGCAAGGCCGTCCGCACCGCGCCCCCGGGCAAGGAAGCGATGGGCCAGCCGGAACAGCTGAAGGGCGTTCGCCGCAACATGGCGCGCGTGATGGCCGATGCCCACGCCCAGGTCGTGCCGACCACCCTGGTGGACGATGCTGACCTGCACGCCTGGATCGGCAAGCAGGACATCACCGCCCGCCTGATCCGCGCGATCGTGGTGGCGTGCAAGACCGTGCCGGCGCTCAACGCCTGGTTCAACGGCAAGGACCTGACCCGCACGCTGCACCCGCACGTGGATATCGGCATTGCCGTGGATACCGAAGACGGCCTGTTCGTCCCGGCCCTGCGCAACGCCGATGTGCTGGACGGGGCGGGCATTCGTGCCGCGATCAAGCGCCTGCGCACCTCGGTGGAAGACCGCAGCATCCCGGCATCGGAGCTCTCCGGCTACACCATCAGCCTGAGCAACTTCGGCATGTTTGCCGGCCGTTACGCCACCCCGGTCGTCGTGCCGCCCACCGTCGCCATCATCGGCGCCGGCAAGCTCAGCCACGATGTGGTCGCCGTGATGGGCGGTATCGAAGTGCACCGCCGCATGCCGCTGTCGCTCACCTTCGATCACCGCGCCGCCACCGGTGGTGAGGCTGCGCGCTTCCTGAAGGCCATGATCGACGACCTGGGCCTGCCGAACTAAGCCCTGGTTGTTCAGCTGTATTCGGAACGCCGCCCCCGAAGGGCGGCGTTCTGCTTTTGTAGGAGCGGGCTTGCGCGCGATGGGTGCTAGCCGCAACCGTGGATCGCGCGCAAGCGCGCTCCTACACGAGCGTATCGCCGTGGTTTGGGGCATTTGGCGGTATCCTTGGCGCCATGCTTAACAACGATACCCTCCGTAGCATCCGCTACATGCTCGACCTGGGCGACGTGCACGTCGTCGATATCCTTGCGCTCACCGGCTTCAAGGCCACCCGCGAAGAGGTCGAGGCCTGGCTGAAGAAAGACGAAGAAGATCCCGGCTTCGCCGCCATGCCCGACACGGCCATGGCCCACTTCCTCGATGGCCTGATCATCCACCGCCGTGGCCGCGATGAAAGCCAGCCGCCACGCCCGGTCGAAACCCGGATCAACAACAACACCGTACTGAAGAAGTTGCGCGTCGCCTTCGAACTGAAGGAAGACGACATTCTCGCGATCATGGGCGAGGCTGGCTTCCGCGTATCCCGCGGCGAAGTGAACGCCCTCTTCCGGCAGCCCAAGCACAGCAACTTCCGCCTCTGCGGCGATCAGTTCCTGCGCAATTTTCTTAAGGGCCTGACGCTGCGCCTGCGCGGCAAATAAGCCCCAGGGGCCGCACCCGCGCTCCTACACGGGGCGGCTGCGTTTGCGCGGGTTCCAGATGACGTGGCGGATGATCAACGCCACCGCGAGTACGGCGACGAACGCGCCATAGCCGTACAACGCCGGCACCACCTGCTGCCAGATGGCGCCGCTCTTCGGTCCGAACTGATCGGCTGCCGGTAGTTCGACGGCGTCGTACGCGATCAATGCCGCCTGGATCGAAAGGACGACGGCCGCAACCAATGCCAGCGCATCGAAGGCACGCCGCGCGAAGCGGCGTGGCAACGATTTCGGATAAGCCCAATACGCCCAGCCGAGCACGATGAGCCAGGGCGCCAGCAACGTCAGTGCAAGGTAGCGCATGGGCTTACTCCTGGTCGGCGGCCAGTGCGTCCAGCGCTGAACGCAGGCGCAGGACGGCCGTGGCACGCGCCACTTCATCGGGATAGGGGGCGCCGTTGGCGACCACCTGGCCATCGATGGACAGCGCGACGTGATCACCCTGCGATTCGATCGTGGCGGCCGAACCGCCGACGGTGGAAAGCGCCTGGCGCACCTGCCCGGCGGCCTTCGGATCCGCAAACGGCACCGACAGCAGCAGCTCTTCGCCATCCGCACCGAACAGGCGGAAACGGAAGCTGCCATCGGCTTCGCGGAAGCTGGCAAAGCGCGGCGGCTTCGCCTTCGCAGAGGCCTTCTCGGTGACGGGCTCAGCCTTCACCGCGGGACGGAACGTGCGCAGGCCTACGGCATCACGCAGCTGTTCCAGCAGCGGCACGGCAATGGCACGCGCCTTCGCGGCACCGGCAAGCAGGATGTCCTCCATATCGTCCGGGCGCGACATCAGCGAGTCGTAGCGCTCGCGCATCGGTGCCACGTCGGCTTCGATCCGCTCGAACAGCACTTGCTTCGCTTCGCCCCAGCCAATGCCGCCGTGCAGTGCGTCGGCGAACGCCGCGGTTTCCGCCGGCGAGGCAAACGCCTTGAAGATGGTGAAGAGCGCCGAATCGTCCGTGTCTTTCGGCTCGCCCGGGGCGCGCGAATCGGTGACGATCTTCATGATCGCCTCGCGCAGCGCCTTGGAGCCGCCATCGAACAGCGGAATGGTGTTGTCGTAGCTCTTGGACATCTTGCGGCCATCGAGGCCCGGCAACGTGGCGACCTGCTCTTCGATCTGCACTTCCGGCAGCACGAAGTAATCGCGACCGTAGATGTGGTTGAAGCGCTGCGCAATATCGCGCGCCATCTCGATGTGCTGGATCTGGTCGCGGCCCACCGGCACCTTGTTGGCGTTGAACGCCAGGATGTCGGCCGCCATCAGCACGGGATACATGTAGAGGCCCGCTGTCACGCCGGCATCGGCGTCTTCCTGCTCGGCCACGTTCTTGTCCACCGCCGCCTTGTAGGCATGGGCGCGGTTAAGCAGGCCCTTGGCAGTGACACACGTCAGCAGCCACATCAGTTCCGGCACTTCCGGGATATCGGACTGACGGTAGATCGTGGCGGTGTTCGGATCGAGGCCGCCGGCCAGCCAGGTCGCGGTGATCTTCATGCGCGACGCGGCCACGCGATCGGCGTCATCGGCCTTGATCAGCGCGTGGTAGTCAGCCATGAAATAGAAGGCATCCACGTTGGGATCCCTGCTGACGACGATGGCGGGACGAATCGCCCCGGCATAGTTGCCGAGGTGGGGCGTGCCGGTGGTGGTGATACCGGTAAGGACACGGGTACGCATGGGGGCCTTGATACGAAACGGATGAAAACCGTTTGAGTGTAGCCCGCAGGCCCCACCCCGGGCGACCCCACCCTGCGGCACGGTGCCGCAAGGGGGTTACCGCATCAACGTCGACTTACCAAACAGCGACTCCACCAGCTCCACCGCCAGCTTCGCCGTCTGGTTCCGCTTATCAAACGCCGGGTTCAACTCCACGATATCCAGCGAGCCCACCCGCCCCGTATCGGCGATCATCTCCATCACCAGCTGGGCTTCGCGGTAATTCGGGCCGCCACGGACGGTGGTGCCCACGCCGGGGGCGATGGTCGGGTCGAGGAAATCCACGTCGAAGCTGACGTGCAGGTGGGTATCGTCGTCCACATCGGCCAGCGCCTCTTCCATGGCCGCCTTGATGCCGATTTCGTCGATGTAGCGCATATCGTAGATATCGATGCCCACCTCGTGGACCAGGCGCTTTTCGCCCTCATCCACCGAGCGGATGCCGATCTGGCGGATCACATCGGGCGAAATGGCCGGCACGGTGCCGCCAATGCGGGTGAGCTCATCCGGGCCGTGGCCACACAGGCAGGCGACCGGCATGCCGTGGATGTTGCCCGAGGGGGTGATGTTGCTGGTGTTGAAGTCGGCATGCGCATCCAGCCACAGCACGCGCAGCTTCTTGCCCTTCTCGCGGCAATGCCGGGCGACAGCCGAGATCGAGCCGATGGCCAGGCAGTGGTCGCCACCCAGCATGATCGGCAGGTGGCCATCGCTGAGCGCCCCGTAGATCGCCTCGTGGGTGGCCGTATTCCATGCCACGGCCTCCGGCAGGTGGCGGTAGCCGTTGGTGGGCGGCTGCCAGGGGTTCAGCGGGCCAGAGACGTTGCCGCGGTCGACCACGACCATGCCGCGCTTGGACAGGCGCTCGGCCAGCCGGGCAACGCGCAGGGCTTCCGGGCCCATGGAGCTGCCGCGGTGGCCGGCGCCGATATCGGTGGGGACGCCAACAAGGGCGACCGAACGGGTGGTAGGGCTCATGGTCAGGCTCAGTGGTTGGGGCTTTCGTGCACCAGGGGGCGGCCATCGGCGCGCCATGCATCGGCGCTGCCTTCCAGCAGGTGCACGTTGGTGTAGCCCAGGGATTGCAGGGTGTCGCGGGCACGCGCGGCGCGCTTGCCCGATTTGCAGTAGATGACCAGTTCCTGGTCGCGCTTGACGCCCAGGGCGCCGTTACGGGCAGCCACCTCGTCTACCGGGACGTTGAGAGCGCCAGCAAGGTGGCCCTCGCGGTATTCGGCCGGCGTGCGCACATCCAGCAGCGCAGGGGCATCGTGCGAGGCCATCCGCCCCGCGAGTTCATCGCGGGAGACATCCTGCGCCCACACCGCGAACGGCAGGGAAAACAGGGCGCACACCAACGACACGCGGAAAGTTCTCATTCCGCAAGTTTACACCGGGGGGTGTCACAGCCACGTTGCAGTGCGGCAGGCCGGCGGCCGGACTACATGCGCAGCCGCCTTTGCCCTACATCGAAGCCTGGTCTGCGCCGCTCTTTTGAAAACTATAATTTTTATAGGCTACTGTCCTTCACGTTCGGACTGTGCCGCTCGAACCGCACGTTCTCGTTATCACTGCCTTTTGGGTATCGTAACTATGCATCACTACCTCACCAGCGGACTCAGCAATATCTGGCTCGCAAACGGCTACCGATACGGTGATAGTCCGTACGGCCCGACAGTCGCGATCGCGGACATTCCGGGGCTCAGCAAGGCAATCGCCACCGCATTGGTCACGAAGTCTTCGGCACTGAGCGGCACCGAGATCCGCTTTCTCCGCAAACATATGGAGCTCTCACAGGAATCGCTCGCTGTGCTCATCGGAATCGGCGTGCAGTCGGTTGCCATGTGGGAGAAGGACCGATCTGCCATGCCACGCCCGTCTGAAAAATTGCTGCGACTTATTGTGCTCGGCTTCTGCAATGGCCACGCCACCATTCGCAAAGCCATCGACGAGATCAATATCGATGATGCCGTGAAACACGAGGATCGACTCACGTTCCGCGAGGACGGAAACAAGTGGCAACGCATGGGGTGATCTGGAACCGAAGATGTGTAGGGAAAGCCTTACACAACCGCACGTTATTGCGGCCGATTGCGCGCACTGGATCGCATTCTCAGTTCGCGAATCCCGATTAGCCTTTAGTGGCTGGCGCCCGCCAGCAGGGGAAGTAAATCAACTACAAGGCTGCCCTCGGGGCAGGAGGCTATGTCATGCGCTCTCTCATGAAGATCGTTTGCGTGGTATCAGTAGTGCTCTCGGGCGGCGTTGCCGCACCGGCGATGGCAGCCCGCAGCGATATGTCTTCGTATGCGTATTTCGACGCTGCGGGTAATTTCGTCGGCCAGTCGCTTTGGAGCTGCGAGAACAAACATTTCGAAGGCGGCGAGGTGACGTCTTACATGGTCGCGCAGACGTACCCGTGCTATCCCGGGTATGAAGGTGATCAGCAATCTGGCTGGGAGCCTGCCGACGTTTGGTCGCACCTCCCTCCGGGGATCACGCAAGACCAGGCTTGCGCCGTCCTCGCCAACAAGGGCGATTCGTGCGGCTTCGCGCCTAACTATTCGCCCGCCGTGTTCGTGTACCAGTAGCCGATGTAAAAAAAGCCCGCATCACTGCGGGCTTTTTCGTCATTCTGGTGCCGGCACCCGGATTCGAACTGGGGACCTACCGCTTACAAGGCGGTTGCTCTACCAACTGAGCTATGCCGGCGAAGGCGGGGAGTTTATCAGAAGCAGCCCGTGGGTCGAGCCGTCGCGGGGGCGCGGATGGCACGGCGGATGTCGTTGCCCGCATCGTCGGGCACGACCACATCCAGCCACCACACCGGGGTGGTTTCGGTGCGCTCGCTCATGCGGGCCGGGAAACCCGACGCGATCACTTCATCGCGGCGCTTTCGGGCGTTCGCGGGGTCGTGGAACAAGCCCAGCGCCACGGAGTTCTGCAGCTCGCCCTGGGCGGTGACCACGAAGTAATCCTTGATGCCTTTGGCCTCCAGGCGTTTGGCCTGGGCCAGCGCCTGCTCGCGCGTCGCCTGCGCCGGCAGGAACACCCGCCAGCCGTGCGATTCGGTGGTCTGTTCCTGGCGCTGGCGGCTGCGGACGGTACGCGCGGCCAGGGTCGTGCGCGCAGTGCGCAGATCCACCTGGGTCGAGAACGGGCCCACGGCGAGGCAGCGGTAGCTGCGCTTGGCGCTGGTGGGGACAGTAGCCGGTGGGGCGGGAGCTTCCGCCACCGTCTTTTCGGCCTCGGGCGCCTGCGCCGGTTTCGGCGGCGTCGGTGCCGGATTGGCGGCAGCGTTAACCGGCGGCGTGGCGACAGGCGTCGCTGGCTTTTCGATGGCAGCGCCAGCGCTGGCCCGAGCGGCCGAAACCGCGGCCGGCGGAGCCACCGCGGCAGTGCTCGACGAACCTGCCGGCGCCGCGCTCGAGGCCACCGGCAACTCGGTCAGCAGCTTCAGCTCGGGCACGCCCTTATCCGAAGGCTCCACGGCGTGCGTGCTGCTTTCGCCCAGCAACAGCCAGGCGGCCACCGCGATATTGAGGGCGATCAGCAGTACGAACAGCAAACGCAGCAGCATGGTGGCCTTACGTGTTGAAGTGGGCCTGCGCGCGTTCCCCTGTAAGAACCGGCAGCGACTGGATTCTATGGGATTTTCGGGCGATCAGGCGTGCGTTCTGGCCCAGACGGCAAGGCCACGTAGCACGGCATCGGGAACGATGCTGACGCTATGTTCCAGAAGAGGCGCCAGCAACTCGGCATCGCCGCCCCCCAGCGTAATACTGGGCGCGCCGCCAAGCTGCGGGGCCGCCCGGCGAACGAACCGATCGACCAGCGCCGCGCTGGCTTGCCAGCAGCCAGAGGCGAGGCCGTCGGCGGTATTGTCGGCCAGGTCGCGCACGGCGCCGGCCTGGGTCGGCCGCACCTGCACGGTGGCGCCAAGCACGGACTGCTGCATAAGCAGCGGGCCGGGCGCGATCCAGCCGCCGAGGTGGCGGCCTTCGGCATCCAGCGCATCCAGGGTCAGGGCGGTACCGACGCTGGCGAGCACACAGGGCGCCCTGCCCGCATCCCACGCATCCACGAGCGCGAGGAAACGATCCACACCGAGGCGCTGTGGTTCGGCGTACGCGTTGCGCACGCCACAGGCTTCCGCCGGCGTACGCACCCAGGTGGGCTCGCGCCCAAATACTTTCCCGGCGGCCACGGCCACCGCCGTTTCGCGCGCACCATCCACCACCGAGGCGCCGACCACCCGATCGGGCCGCGGCCAGGCGGCCCACAACGTGGCGAGTTCATGGGCGATATCCGCATCCCAACCGAACGCGCCGCGATGGGTGAAGTCGCCGCCGTCGTACAGGGCGAACTTCAGGCGGGTATTGCCCAGGTCCAGCAGCAGGATCATGGCGCGCTCCTGCGTACAGAGACCTCGGCGCTATCTACCGTGACGAGCTCGCCTTCCGGCTTGCGCACGCGCAGTGCGCCGCGCTCATCAATGCCTTCGCCGGTTGCGAGGTATTCACCGCGCGGATCGATCACGCGCAGCGGCTGGCCGTGGAGCAAATCGCTGGCGGCGTATTCCTTCGCGAACGCGGCAAAGCCCTGGCGCTCAAACGAACGCAGGCCTTCAGCGAGCGAACTGATGACGGCGGCTGCCACGCGGTTGCGATCCGGCGGCTGACCGCCGCTCAAGGCGGCCAGATCGGTAATCGGCTGGCCCGCGCGCTCGTGCAGGCTATCGGGCAGGCGGATGTTGAGGCCGACACCGATCACGGCGGCGCAGGGACCGGAATATTCGCCCGAGAGCTCGACCAGAATGCCGGCCAGCTTGGCGTTGCCGGCAAGCACGTCGTTCGGCCACTTCAGGCCGGCGGTGCGGATACCCACCTCGTCGAGCGCGCGAAGCAACATCACGCCGACCGCCAGCGACAAGCCGGAAAGCGATGCAAAGCCGCCATCGAAGCGCTTGAGCACCGAGAGGTAGAGGTTCATGCCCGGGGGGGACAGCCAGGTGCGTCCGCGGCGCCCGCGCCCGGCCGACTGGGTCTCGGCCAGCACGAAGGCCAGGTCGTCCAGCACCGGGTTACGCCGGGCCAGCTCGCTGGAGGTGGAGTCGATATCCCAATGCACCTCGAGCATGCCGATATGCGGCAAGACCGCTGGCGGGCACGCGGCGCGGATGGCCTGGGCATCGAGCAGCTGGGTCGGCCACGGCAGGCGGTAACCGCCGCCCACCTTGGCCTCGACGGGCACGCCTTTCAGGCGCAGGGCTTCCATCTGTTTCCAGACGGCGGCGCGGGTCACGCCGGCCTGGCGGGCCAGGGAGGCGCCGGACACGGCGTCGCCGCCGGCAAGGGCTTCGAGTAGGTCGCGTGCGAGCATGGGTGCCGTCGGGCCGTCAGGCGGCCCCTGCCGGGGGTAGAGGAAACGGGGACATCCGCTGATTCTAGGGCAGGCGAAAGGATTTCGCCCGGGTCCCGGCCCATGAGCCCCACCGCGGACGAACCACACTGGCGCCCCTGTGAATTTTCTGCGAGGATCGGTCGTCCCCCCGTATTGTCCGGGGGCCTTGGGGTTTACCGATGAACGCCAGACCGTACATCTTCGGATGTCTGTGCCTCGTCGGTGCCACCGGCACCGCCGCCGCTTCTGACATCGACCCATCCGCCGGCCTGTTTTCCATGGGCGGGGCGGCCGCGTCGTCGTCGTTTGAAGGCTCGGCAGGCCGTTCGCAGGGAAGTGCGCCCCACGACAGCGCCACGGGCGGGGATGTCATGTCCACGCGTCCCGGCAACGCCAACCGCGCCAGCGGCGGCTCGTCAGCTTCCTCCTCGCCCACCGTCGATCCCGACGATGCGAACCGCGATGGCCCGGCCCCCATCCGCGCACCGGCACCGAGCTGGCAGTCGCTGCTCCCGGGGTCCATGCTCTGATTTTTCGCGGTTGGCAGCGCTGGCTGGCGCGTTTTCGTGCGCCAGTGCCTCCCATCGATGACGCGCGCTGGAACGAGGCGGTGGCCAGGGTGCCGCTTGCCCGCGCGCTCGATGCGCCACGCCTGCACTACCTGCGCCAGCTCACCGCGCTGTTCCTGCACACCAAGCGCTTCCACGCCCTGGGTGGTGCCGAGCTCGACGCCTTCTGGACCCTGGTGATCGCCATGCAGGCCAGCCTGCCTGCCCTGCCCCGTGGGCCGAAAGCCTTCAAGGGCTGGACCAACGTGCTGGTGTACCCCGGCGAGTTCAACGTGCGGCGCAATCATCGCGATGCGCAAAGCGGCGTCGTCACCGAACGCGATGACACGCTGATTGGCGAGGCGTGGGACCGCGGCCCCATGGTGCTCTCGCTGGCGGATGTAAAGCTGGATATCGAAGCGCCCTGGGATGGCTTCAACGTCGTGGTGCACGAGATGGCGCACAAGCTGGATATGCTCGCCGCGCCCGTGAACGGCGTCCCTCCCTTGCTCGCCGGCATGAACCGGCGCGAATGGATCGCCACGATGCAGGCGGCGTTCGACCGCCAGGTGAAACAGGTGGAGCGTGGGCGCGAGACGGCGATTGATCCGTATGCCGCCGAGGCACCGGAAGAGTTTTTCGCGGTGACCAGCGAGCTGCATTTTTCGCAGCCCGCGGTGCTGCGCGCGGCGGAGCCGAAGGTGGCGAAGTTGTTGGCCGATTTTTATGGGCCCTCGCCTGCGCCGTAGGGTTGCCGCGAGCGGGCTATCGCGCGCAAGCGCGCTCCTACAACAGCAGTGTCGCTCAGGCGGGGGGGATGTTTACGCGGAAGCGGGCACCGCCCAGTTCTTCGGAATGGTCAACGTGCAGCGTGCCCTGGTAGGCCTTGATGATGTCCTGCACGATCGACAGGCCGATGCCGTGGCCTTGCACCTTTTCGTCGCCACGCACGCCACGTTGAAGGATCTTTTCGATCTTCTCATCGGGAATGCCCGGGCCGTCGTCTTCCACGATCAGCTCCAGGCCATTGCGGCCACTCTTGCCCTGGCGCTTGGCCCGTGCGGTAAGCAGCACGCGGTGCGAGGCCCACTTGAAGGCGTTCTCGACCAGGTTACCCATGAGCTCCAGCAAGTCACCCTGCTCGCCCGGGAACGCCACGCCATCTTCGAGTTCGAATTCGCACAGCACGTTCTTTGCGGCGTAGACCTTCTCCAGGCTCTGCACCAGGTCTTCCGCGTGGCCGGCGATCGGCTCTTCCGATGCGATGGTGCGCCGGCCCGAGGTTGCTGCGCGTGAAAGCTGGTACGCGACGATCTCGTCCATCTTGCGCACCTGATCCAGGATATCGCCGCGCAGGCTGCGCGCGTCATTATCCGTTTCCAGCTGCGAGCGGATCACGGCCAATGGCGTCTTCAGGCTGTGCGCTAGGTCGGCCAGCGTATCGCGGTAACGCGTGCGTTGTTCGCGTTCGCTGTCGATAAAGGCATTGAGGCGGCGGGTAAGGACGGTCAGCTCGACCGGGTACGGGCCATCGAGATGATCGCGCGTGCCGCGCTCGATCAGCGCCAGATCGCTGGATACGCGGCGCAACGGCAACAGGCTCCAGCGCAGCAGGAACAGCTGCAGCAGCATCAGCATCATGCCGAGCATGGCCAGCCACAGGAACTGCGTACGCCGGTAGGTGGCGACCTGGCGCTCGAACTGGTCTTCGGTTTGCGCCACGGCAAAGGTCAGCGGGACGCTGCGCTTGTCCGTGCTATCCAGCGAGACGCCGTAGCTGAAGACGTACAACTTGCCGCTGCGGGTTTCCACCGGCTCGAACGCGGTTTCGCCCGGGGAGAGCATGCGCACGAAATCGAAATCACGCCCCATGGTGGACGTGACCGCCGACGACGACTCCCAACGGAAGCCGTCGTTGCCAATGATGATGGCGTACAACCCGGAATTCGGCCGCGAGAAATCCGGGTTGGGCTGGCTATCGGGCGTGGTGACCTTGCCGGCACGGGTGATGTCCGTACCGGTGATATAGGCAATGGCGTAGTTGTGCAGCCGGTCGTGCATGGCCGACAGCTCGGACGCGTAGTTTGCCTTGTTCTGCGCGAGGCCGGTCAGGCCAAGGAACGCCGCCAGCGCAAAGCCGGTGGCGAGCGCCGCACGCGCGGCCAGCGACAGGGGCCGGCGTTTGGTCGAAGAAGCGGTGTCCATGCTTCGCAAATACCTTCATGGCGGCGGGCGTCGTGCCGCGCCGCCACGATACTCTCAGTCTTCGTCCGCTTCGTTGCGCGGGATCGCGAAACGGTAGCCACGGCCGCGCACGGTTTCGATGGGCTTGAGCGCGCTTTCCGGATCGAGCTTGCGGCGCAGGCGGCCGATAAACACTTCCAGCACGTTCGAATCGCGGTCGAAATCCTGCTGGTAGATGTGTTCGGTGAGGTCGGCCTTGGAGACCAGCTCGCCAGCATGGAGCATCAGGTACTCAAGCACCTTGTACTCGTAGCTGGTGAGGTCCACCTGGCGGCCTTCGACGGTCACGGTCTGGGCCGTGGTATCCAGCTTGATCGGGCCGCAGGCCAGCACCGGCTTGGACCAACCGCTCGCGCGGCGGACCAGGGCATTGATGCGGGCCAGCAGCTCTTCCACGTGGAAGGGCTTGACCAGGTAATCGTCGGCGCCGTGCTTCAGGCCTTCCACCTTATCCTGCCAGCTACCGCGGGCGGTAAGGATCAGGATGGGGTAGCGCTGGCCGTGCTCGCGCAGGGCCTTGACCAGGTCCATGCCGGAAAGCTTGGGCAGGCCCAGGTCGATGATGGCGAGATCGAACGGGACCTCGCGACCAAGGTAGAGGCCTTCTTCGCCATCCTGGGCGGCATCGACGGCGAAGCCATCGCGCTTCAGGCGCGCCGCGAGGGTTTCGCGCAGCGGGGCTTCGTCCTCAACGAGCAGGATTCGCATTAATGTCTCTCCTTGTTATCCCCGGCGGAAGCATCCAGGGGCTTGGCAGTTTCGGTTCGAAGGGGCACCACTTTCACGTGCCCGTCCAGTGTGAGGACCTTGACCCGGTATTCGGTGATGCGGCCGCGCTCGACCAGACGGGTGTCCGCCGAAAGCACCTTCCCCCCGGTATCTTTCTGCACCTTCGCTACCGCCTGTTCCAGCGTCATCGACTGCTGGGCCAGGGCGGCAAAAGGGGCGCCGGCACAGATGGCGGCGAAAATTAGCGGACGGAACGTGATTTTCATGTCTGGCGCGGTGGCATGCGATTCGGGCCGATCATGCCGAGCGCCGCCCCGCCTGAAGCTGAACGAAACTTAGGCCGCCCGGCGCAGGGGGGCCATGGCCGACGCGATAAGCCCCCAATCCGCCCCCGGAAGGTGGGCGCCCTCCGACAGCTGGCGGCGGAAACCACGGGCACCGGGCTCGCCCTGGTAAAGCCCCAGGATGTGCCGGGTGATGTGTTTCAGGGCCGTACCACGGGCCAGTTCGGCCTCGATATAGATACGCATCCGCTCCAGGACATCTGCCCGGTCGGCCAGGGGGGCGCCGTAAAGCGCCGTCTCCAGTTGGGCCAGCACGAACGGGTCGTGGTAGGCCGCCCGGCCCAGCATCACCCCATCCACGCGGGCCAGGTGCTCCTGTACCGCCTCGACCGTGGTAATGCCCCCGTTGATGACGATGGTGAGGTCGGGGAATTCCTGCTTCAGGCGGTAGACCCGGCCGTAATCGAGCGGCGGGATCTCCCGGTTCTCCTTCGGGCTGAGCCCCTCCAGCCAGGCCTTGCGGGCATGTACGACCAGGATCTTCACCCCCGCCTGCACCATCACCTGGGTGAAGTGCTGCAGGTCGGCGTATTCATCCTGGTTATCCACGCCAATGCGGCACTTCACCGTCACCGGCACGTCCACCACATCGGCCATGGCCCGCACGCACTCACCCACCAGTTCGGGCTCGCGCATGAGGCAGGCGCCGAACTTGCCGGACTGGACCCGATCGGACGGGCAGCCCACGTTGAGGTTGATCTCGTCGTACCCCGCCCGGGCGCCGAGGATCGCCGCCTGGGCCAGCTCAGCGGGGTCGCTGCCGCCCAACTGAAGGGCGACCGGGTGCTCCTCATGACTGTGCTCCAGCAGGCGCAACTGGCCGCCGCGCACTAGCGCGGCACTGGTCACCATCTCGGTATACAGGCGGGCATGCGGCGAAAGCAGACGGTGGAAGTACCGGCAATGCCGGTCCGTCCAATCCATCATAGGGGCTACCGTGAGGCGAAAGGCTGAGGGGTCAATGGGTTGCATGGGGGCATTTTAGCAACCCCGGCGCTCAAGCGTTTGGCGCCGGCTTGCCTTCCGGCGCCGCCGCTACCGTCACGTACAGTTCCTGGCCGCCTTGATAATGCCCATGCCCGGCTGACCGTGCGGCTTCTCGGTATGGATTACGACCAATGATTTGCCTTTGTCGCCATCGCCGATATCGACCACGGCCACATTCACCGGTTGTGGTCCCGCGGTAACAAGCAGCGTCTGGTGCGACCCGCCCTTGCTTTCACTAGCGCTACTGGCCGGGAAATCTTTCTGAACTGCCGGAAGCATGCAGGCGACGAATTGTTCGGGCGTTCGCGTCGTCCCCATCGTCGTGATGGGCGACGTGCGGGTAACGGCCTCCTGCGCCATGGCGACGACAGGCGTGGCCAAACCCATCCATCCCGCGATGATCAAAGTGCGCATGGTGACTCTCCTTATCTCGCGTTGTGTTGCACCCAAACAACGGGTTGGAAACAAAAGACCGGCGCGTCAGATCACTTAGGGGCGTAACTCACTTAACGGCCGCCAGCCACTTCAGCAATGCAGCGGACAACTCCGTACGTTGATCGGAGTACGCATGATCGGTAGGCAGGTGCAGCGTCGTTACGCGCGTATCGCCGGATTTTTTCAGTGCATCCGCAAAGGCGTTGTCCGCCGGTGCAAGCCCATCATCGGATGTAATGACGAATGCCGGCCGCGACTTCAACGTATCGACCTTTGCGAGGAACGACCAGGTCGCTGCATGATCGGCCACCTGCTGGGCCAGGCTCTCGGGCGTACAACCGCTGAGTGGGGCCATACCCTCCTTGGCCAGGCCGGCCGCCATGGCTTTTACTGCCTCCGGCTTCGTGCCTTTGAGCTGCCCGAACATCTGGGCGAAGTCGGCGCCGGAAATCATGGCGATCCCCTTGATGGCCGGATCGGCGGCGGCGCCCTGCACAGCCATGAAGCCCCCCATGCTGTGGCCGACCAGGACGATACGCGAGGGATCCGCCCGCAGGCGTTTTGCGTTGCCGGGATCGCGCAGGTAGCCGATGGCCGAGGCGACATCTTCTATGGCGTGGGCGAACGAGAAATCGCCGGACGACCCCCACGATCCGCGGTAGTTGAAGAACAGGACATCCCAGCCGGCGCGCCGCATGTCCTGGGCCAGATCCAGGTTCCGTTCGTTCCCAGGAAAGCCGTGCAACAGGATGACCACGGGGTGCGGCCCTTCGCCTGCCGCGACGTAAACCAGCGCGTTCATCAGGCCGCCGTGGCTGGGGATCTGCATCGTTTCCATCGAGGCTTTGGCAGTGGCCGGGATAGCGGCCTGCGGAGCGGTTGGCTTCTCATCGGCAAGCGCCGGCATCGCGACCAAGGTCAGGCATAACCACAGTGCGAGACATTCCCTACGCATCGTCATACCCCACTCCCCAAGGAAGAAAGAAACGGAACCACTACCCACGGCTACCGGCCGATCTTAGCGCACGGACCGCCTCGCGAGCCCGGGGTGCAATGCCTGTGCAACATCCGGCGTCACGCCCGGGGAAACAGCCGGTAACGAGCTTTCGATAGTGTGACGCCGCTCAACGACGAAGTCGGTGTGAGCCGGCTCCAGCCAGGCGCGGGCACCGAGCAACGAGGCTCGACATGCCCGCAACCTCGGGCGTGGCGGGAAAGTATTGCGCCCCATTCCACTACCGAGGCATTCCAGGATGAATAAGCAACTGACGCTCAAAGCTGTTCGTGCCGCCCTTCCCTTGCTGATGGTTGCCGTGGCGCTGCCCGCTGCTGCCTTCAACAAGAACGCCTATGTGGCGAACCAGGTAGACAACACGGTATCGGTGATCGATACCACCCGCAATGTCGTCACGGCATCGATCCCGGTGGGCAACACGCCCTTGGGCGTCGCCGTCAGCCCGGATGGCGACAAGGTCTATGTCACCAACGCCAGCGACAATACGGTGTCCGTCATCAAGGCCGCCACCAACGCCGTGGTTGCCTCCATCCCCGTCGGCGGCTTTCCGTTAGGCGTGACCGTCAGCCCGGATGGTCGTTCGGCGTACGTAACCAACGCCAATGACAACACGGTCTCGGTCATCGACACGGCCAGCTACACGGTGGTCAATTCGCTGCCCGTCGGCAACCTTCCGTTCGCCGTGGCCGTGGGCCCGACCGGCAGGTTCATCTACACCGCCAACGAAGGCGAAAACACCGTTTCTGTCGTCGATACGCGCACGAAGCAGCTCGTGGCGAGCGTGCCGGTCGGCGTGGCACCGATCGGCCTGGATGTCGGCCCGTTTGGCGCGCGCGTCTACGTCGCCAACCAGGGTTCGAACAGCGTTTCGGTGATCGATACGTCGAGCAACACGGTGAAGTCCACCATCGCGACCGGCAATAGTTCGGACGCCGTCGCCGCCAGCCTGCTGGGTACGCGCGCCTACGCCTCCAACCTGGCCGATGGCACGGTCTCGGTGATCGATGCGATGAGCAACAAGGTCATCGCCACGGTTCCGGTCGGCGTTGCGCCGGGCCCGCTCGCCGTCAGCCTCCCTCTCGGTCGCGTGTTTGTCACCAACTCCGGCTCGAACACAGTCTCGGTGATCAACCCGATCAGCAACAAGGTCGTGGCCACCGTCACCGTTGGCAACGCGCCGTCGGCTATCGCGGTGCAGCCGGAGTAAGCCAGGCTGGCGCGCGCTGACCATGCGCGCGTGACTTGCAAAGGAGCGGCCACCCCTGATCAGGTGGCCGTTTCTGTGTCAGCCGGGTACGTTTACTGCCCTTCGGGCGGCTGCCACAACTCGACCTTGTTCCCTTCCGGGTCGATCACCCAGCCGAATTTTCCGTATTCGGAGTCATCGACTTTATCGAGCACGTTGCAGCCTTCGTCGCGCAGGACTTTGACCAGGGCATGCAGGTCATCGACACGGTAATTGATGGTGAAAGGCTGGCCTTCGGGTACCTGGCCATCGGCGCCGGAGGAAATGGACCAGATGGTGGAACCGGCGTACGCCTTGCCTTCGTCATCGGTCCACGTAAATGCCGCGCCACCCCACGGCTGTACATCGATGCCCAGGTGTTTCTGGTACCAGGCGCGCAACGCGGGCGCATCCTTCGCCTTGAAGAAAATGCCGCCAATGCCGGTGACTCGTTTCATGGAACCTCCTGGACGGGTTGGGTACGGTCGACGCGAGGCTGAACCCCGGTAGCATCGCGCAAATCCTGCCGCGCCGGTACATCGGGTGAAACCGATACGTTGGTGCAATCGAACAGGCCCCGGCCCTGATGTAATTCTTGTCCGCCCCACGCCTGCGCCGGAGCCCACCCATGAATCGAATCCTTACCCGGGCGACCCTCGCCGTGGGGCTGGCAGTGGGCTGTGCTACGTCGGTCCAAGCGGCCGCAGTGCCTCCGTTCGATGGGGCCACCGGTTGGCTCAACGCGAAGCCGCTGGTCGATGCCGATCTCCGCGGCAAAGTCATCGTCGTCAACTTCTGGACGTATTCCTGCATCAATTCGCTGCGCCAGGTGCCCTATGTGCGCGCGTGGGCAGAGAAGTACAAAAACGAGGGTCTCGTGGTCATCGGCGTGCATTCCCCGGAGTTCGGCTTTGAGCGCGATGCGGGCAATATCCAACGGGCCGTGGGTGAGTATGGCGTCACGTATCCCGTGGCTATCGATAGCGACCATCGGGTCTGGAATACCTTCCACAACGAATACTGGCCGGCGCTCTATTTCATCGATGCCAAGGGCATGGTGCGTCATGCCGAATTCGGTGAAGGCAATTACGACAAGTCCGAACGACTGATCCGTCAGCTGCTTGCCGAGGCGGGCCATAAGCCCGTGGAGGGCCCGCTCGTTGCCCCCACAGGCCAGGGCGCGGAGGCGCCGGCGGATACCGACGACGAACGCTCGCCCGAGACCTACACCGGTTACGGGCGCACCGAGCAGTTCGCATCGGCAGGGGGCGTGGTCCAGGATCAGCGCCACGCCTACGAAGCACCCAGGAACCTTCCGTTGAACCACTGGGGGCTGGCCGGTGACTGGACCATGGGGCGCGAGTTCGCGACATCGCATGGCCCGGGTAGCAGGATCGTTTACCGGTTCCACGCCCGCGACCTGCACCTGGTGCTTGGGCCCGCGGCGAAGGGCGCGAGCCTTCGCTATCGCGTCACCATGGACGGCAAGCCGCCGGGCGAGGCCCATGGCGTCGATACCGACGCCAACGGCAATGGCACGATCAGCCAGCCACGCATGTACCAGCTGATCCGGCAGACACCGCCCATCACCGACCACGTCTTCGAGATCGAATTCCTCGATCCCGGTGCCCAGGCTTATTCGTTTACGTTCGGCTGAGCGATCCGACACACTGTTATAATGTTTCACTTCTCAAAGTGGAGCGCACCGTGTCGTCGTTCTCCGATCCCCAGGCCGTCGCCCGCTACGCGGAAGGCCCCGTACGCCAGGTTCCCGGTTTCCATGGCATGCAGCAGATGGCTGCCATCCTCCTCGCCGAAGCGGTACCGCATGGCGGCACGGTACTCGTCCTCGGCGCCGGTGGCGGGCTTGAGTTGAAGGCGTTTGCCGAAGCACAGCCCGGCTGGACGTTTGTCGGTGTCGATCCCTCCGCCGAGATGCTTAAGCTCGCCCATGCAACGCTCGGCGCGCTGGCGTCGCGAGCCGTGCTCCATGAAGGCTATATCGACACCGCCCCGTCCGGGCCGTTCGATGGCGCGACATGCCTGCTGACCCTGCACTTTCTCAACGCCGACGAACGCCTGCACACCCTGCGCGAACTCCGCGGCCGGCTCCGCCCGGGTGCGCCACTGGTCGTGGCCCACCATAGCTTTCCGCTCGAAAACGGAGCCCGGGAGCGCTGGCTGGCCCGTTACGCCGCATTTGCGACCGTATCAGGCGTTCCAGCGAAGGATGCAGCGAACGCATCGGTGGCAATCAGCGCGCGCCTTCCGTTGCTTTCACCCGAACAGGATGAAGCGCTGTTGCGTGAAGCCGGCTTCGAAAACGTCGAGCCGTTCTACGCTGGCTTTACGTTTCGTGGCTGGGTGGCCTACAACCGATCACCGTGAAGCGCGCCGGCGGCAACGCTGCGTAGCGCGTTGCTTATGTGCTGCAACGTGGTGGAACGCACACCGGCGCATTGCCAATAGAGCGGCACGTCGAGGACTCGCGCTTCGTCGATGATCGCGACCTGCCCGGCGGCGAGCGCGGGCTGCGCCAGCAGGTCTGGCGCAAGGCACCAGCCAAGCCCTTTGCCCGCCGCCTCCACGAAGCCCGTGGAGGTCGGCAGGTAATGGATCGGCGGCGCTACTTTGGCGCGCGTGACGCGACGGATGAACCGGGCCTGCAGTTCGTCCTTCCGGTTAAAGACGATCATGGGCGCCTCGGCCAGCGACAGCGCATCCATGCCCTTGGGAAAGTAACGGCGAACATAAGCGGGCGATGCGATCGCGTGGTAGCGCATGCGGCCCAGCGGATACACGTTGCAGCCTTGCAGGGGCTTACGCTCCGACGTGATCGCCCCCAGCACGGCGCCCTCGCGCAGGTGATCCAGCGTGTGGTCCTGGTCATCCACGCGCACATCGAAGAAGTAACCGTACTGCTCGTGCAAGGCCGCCAGCGCGGTGACCACCCACGTATGCAACGAATCGTCGTTCACGGCGATGCCGATAGGGCGAAGCTGGGAAGGACGTACTTCTTCAGGCAGGAAATCGGCCATCGCCTCGGCCTCAAGCGCCTGCATGGGCCGGAGCCGTTGTAGCAACCGCTCGCCCGCTGCGGTGGGCTTGCAGGGGAACTGGCGCACGACCAATACCTGGCCTAGCCGGTCTTCCAGCGCCTTGATTCGCTGCGACACCGCCGACGGCGTCACGGCCAGGCGGCGCGCGGCGGCCTCGAACGTGCCCTCTTCGATGATGGCGGCAAACGCTGCTAGCTGCGGATGAAGAAGATCCATGCCCCTAGATTAGCAATTCTTAATCATCCCAAGGATCTTTAGCTGGCCTAACCCCACGCGGGGGCCGACCATGGGGCCCTACCTTTCCCGGACCACCCCCTATGATCTTCACCACCGCACTCGCGGGCTTCGCGGCCAGCGCCGGGCTGATTATGGCCATCGGCGCCCAGAACGCATTCGTCCTCAGGCAAGGCCTGCAGCGCGCGCATGTGGGCATGGTGGTCACCATCTGCGCCCTCAGCGACCTGATTCTCATCCTGCTCGGCGTGGCCGGCATAGGGGCGTTGGTGGAGCGCGCGCCCTGGCTCCTGCAAGCACTCAGGTATGGCGGGGCTGCCTTCCTCGCGGTGTACGCCGTGATGGCGGCCGCACGTGCATGGCGTGGAGGCGGCGGCCTTAACCCCGCCGGCGGCACGCCGCCTGCGTGGTACAAAGCTGCCCTCGCTTGCCTCGCGTTCACCTTCCTCAACCCGCACGTCTATCTGGACACCATGATCCTGTTAGGCAGCCTCTCCAGCGGTTATCCGGGCACCCTGCGCTGGGTGTTTGCCGCGGGCGCGTGTGCGGCGAGCATCACGTGGTTCCTCGCGCTGGGCTACGGGGCTCGCCTGATGACCCCGTTATTCCGCAATCCCACGGCATGGCGGGTCATGGATGCGGGCGTCGCCCTGTTCATGCTGGCCCTTTGCGTGTTTTTATGGGTGCGCCCGCTCAACTGAGCGCGCCCTCCCCACTTCAACGCAGCCTGCCCATGTACGTACCCGCCCTCTTCACTGAATCGGATCCCGCAGTCCTGCACCGCTTCGTGCGCGAGCATCCGCTCGGCATGCTGGTCACGCATACCGCGGCCGGCCTCGATGCGAACCACGTGCCTTTCCTGCTCGATGAGGCGCGCGGTGGGTCGGGTGTCCTGGTGGCGCATGTCGCTCGCGCCAATACGGTGTGGCGCGACGTCGCCGATGGTGACGACGTCCTGATCGTGTTCCGTGGTGCCCACGGTTACATCTCGCCCAACTGGTATCCGAGCAAGCAGGAAACGCACCGCCATGTTCCGACGTGGAACTACGAGGTCGTGCATGCCCATGGTCGCATCCGCGTTATCGACGACGAGAAGTACGTGCGCGGCGTGGTGGCGCGGCTGACCCGCGAACACGAGGCACGGCTGCCGGAGCCATGGAAGATGAGCGATGCGCCTGCGGATTACCTCGCCGAAGAACTCGCCCATATCGTCGGCATCGAAGTGGAGATCACCCGGCTCAAAGGGAAGCGAAAGCTCTCGCAGAACCGTACTTCGGGCGATTTCGAAGGTGCGGTGAACGGTGTCGAAGGCAGCGGCAACCTCGCGCTTGCCAATGCGATGCGCGCCTCGCGAACGCCGAAGGACTAGCGTTTACGGGCCGCTTTCTTGGAGGCGTTAAGCGCGGCAGCGGCTTTCACCAACGCCTTGAACTTCGTGGCATCGGGCTTCTCGCCCTCGCCGATATCCAGGGCGCGACGCACGTTGCCATCGAGGCTGGCATTGAACAGTTTCGCCGGGTCCGCAAGTGCAGCGCCCTTCGCGAAGGTGAGCTTGATCTTGTCTTTGTAACTTTCACCGGTGCAGATGATGCCGTTGTGTTCCCACACCGGCGTACCCATCCACTTCCAGGTCTCGACGACGTCGGGCAACGCTTCGTGGATGAGCTTGCGCACACGAGCCAGTGCCTCGCCGCGCCAATCGCCAAGGCTGGCGATGCGTTCGTCGATCAAGGCGGCCGCATCAACCGCCGGCGCCGCGTCTTTGCTTGCTGCCATGGTACCTCCCCGTGTGTCTCCCGCCGCCGAGGGTAAGGCAACGACGAGCATGTGTCGCGCTGCTTTGCGAAAACGGCATGCGCTGCCGCGGCCGATCCGCGCTCGCATGTCAAGGCCCGCCAATCGCTGCACGTGAGACCCGCAGGCACTAGAATGCGCGGCCGCCTGCTCACCATTCTGCGCCCCGCCCATGCATATCGTCGTCAACGAAGACCTCAAGGCCTACATCGATCCGCTCACCCCGGATGAGCACGAATCGCTGGAGCGGAGCCTGCTGACCGAAGGCTGCCGCGATGCGCTGGTGCTGTGGGGCGATACCCTGGTGGATGGGCACAACCGCTATGGCATCTGCCGCAAGCACGATATCCCGTTCAAGACGGTGCAGAACGAGCGCTTCCAGTCCATGGATGACGTGCACCTGTGGATGATCGAGCAGCACCTGGGCCGCCGCAGCGTCTCGGATTTCCAGCGCGGCGTGCTGGCCCTGCGCAAGCGCGAGATCCTTGCCGCGCGCCGCGAGGCCGAAGAGCCCGCCAGGGCGGACGAGAACGACCTGCCGTTCGATGCCACGGGCTCGGAGCCGGCCCGGCCCAAGGCGCCGCGCCCCAATCCCACCGATAGCCGCAAGGAAATCGCCCGCGAGGCCCGGATCAGCGCCAACCAGGTGGGCATGATCGAAAAAATCCGCAAGGAAGCTGCGCCCGAGGTGGTTGCTGCGGTCAAATCCGGCACTCTCTCCATCAGCGCGGGCGCCGCCGTTGCCTCGCTGCCGGAGGAAGAGCAGCGCGCGGCCGCCACCGCGGGCGACCAGGAACTGAAGCAGGCCGCCAAACGGGTCCGCGAATCCAAGCGCAAGCCCCGCGAGAAGCCCTCGGGCGATGTGGTGGCCCTGCAGGAGCAGATCGCCGAGCTGGAAGCCGAGAACCGCAACCTGCGCCGCGAGATCGATGCCCTGCGCGCCCGCCTTGGCGAACCGGCCCTGGAAGCCACCGAAGAGGCCTGATAAGGGCTACTGTGTAGGCGCGCTTGCGCGCGATGGGGCCCGTCGGGAACTACCGTTCCCCGGGATGTTCCAAGCCCCAGTACACCGGACGCTCCCCCAGGCGTTCTATGGCAGGTCCCCCGGAGCGCTCCATGAAATCCTTCCTCGTCGTTACCGCCCTTTCCCTGCTTGCTGGCACGGCTGCCGCGCAGGAGGCGGGTAAGCCGCTTAACCTGAACCTGCCGTCGAACTACGTGCCCGCGGCTTCCAGCACCGCCCCCGCGCCCGCCGCAGCGTCCTCTGCGGCCGCCACCGGCTCCAAGAACGGTAAGGAGAGTGTGGCCGTAACCCCGGCGCACCCGAAGGATCCGCCGGGCACCTACTACGGCGATACCAGCGGCCGCATGGCCGGTGCCGACGTGGTGGAAGACGATGGCCCGCACTGCGACGACGCCACCTACAACAAGCCCCAGGTTCACGGCAGCGTGACCACCGGCGTCGTCAGCGCCAGCCATGGCGGCAGCGGCAGCTACCAGGGTGGTGCGGTCAGCCTTTCGCAGGCGTTCGGCAGCTGCGAACACCCCACGGGTGGGGTCAGTATTTCTGTCGGTGGCGCTACGGGGCATTTTCACGGGCGGTGAGGTCTGCCGCTCCGGCCCGGGAGCATCGCGCGCAAGCGCGCTCCTACAGGGTGGTGAAGAGCACGATGCGGTCCGTGGCTTCGGGGTTGGCGTCGTTCGTGTTTAGCCAGGGCTGGCGGGCGAAGGTACGGGTGCACGGGCCAAGCGCCACGACGCGTAGCGGCCGCTTCCTCGCCTCCGCTTCGATTTGAGCCACCACGTCGCGCAATACCGGCCCGATGAAGGGCGTGAACAGGTAGAACACGTTCGCCTGGGAGTAATCGGCGCTGCGTGCGTCGCCGCATTGGAAGGTCACTTCAGGCAGGCCAAGCGCTTCTGCCGCCTTCCGCGCACTCGCCACATAGGCCGGCTCACGATCCAGTCCGGCGACCGTCGCGCCGCTAAGGATTCGCGCCAGCAGAGGCACATGACCCAGGCCCGAGCCCAGGTCCAGCAGGTGATCCGCCGGGGATAGCGCCGTGCGCCGCACCGCATCCACGATGTGCCGCGCAGGGGTTGGCTGGTAGAACACCATGTCGGTCGGCGGACGCGGGTCATCCAGCAAAGGCTCGTCCATCGCGAGCACGCCTGCCAGCAGCGCATCGAGCGCATCGTAGTGCGCCCCCACCGGCTCACCGATATCCAGCCAGGGCGCGAGGGCGGCACTCCCCTCGCCGGCAGCGATCGCAACGCGCAGCGTCCGGAATAGCTCCTCGTCGATTGCCGACATGGCGCCGAGCAACGTCTCTGCACGCTGGCGTTGCGCATCGGCCGTCATGGCAAGCAACAGCAGGTCCAACTGGTCGGCCGCATCCGCACGCCAGCGAAACGCGCCGGGTTCACGCCAGGATGCGTCGGATTCGAGCAGATCGAGGAAGGCACAAGGGGCATCGGTCATGCCGCGCATGGTAACGGGCGCGGGCGTTGACGCGGTTCTCACGCGCGGCACGTCTTCCTTGAGCGATCGCGCCTGGCTGTGGAATGCTCGGCGCCCGGCACGCCCGCCCAGGAGCCCCCATGAAGACGCCGCATTGCCTCGCCGCACTCACCGCCCTCGTGGCCATGCCCGCCTTTGCGACCCCGCCCCTGGCCACCGTGGTTTTCCACGATGGCGGGCGTCCGGTGCTGAGCATCACCGATCCGCAAGGCGCGGCGCTGGTCGATGCCCAGCTTGGCCTGCGCACCGCAGGAAGTGACCTGACCCACGACCTGCGCCTGATCGGCACCACGCAGCGCAACCTCACCGAAAACTACCGGATGACCACGGGCAAGCGCCTGGTGCGCAGCGCCAACCTTGCCGAGACGCGCTACGCCCTGCAGAACGACAAGGGCGAGAAATTGGATGTGGTGGTGCGCGTCGCGAGCGATGGCGTGGCGTTCCGCTACGAAATCCCCGGCGCCACCCAGGTGACTGTCACGGGCGAAGCGACCAGCTACAAGCTGCCCGCCGACGCGCGCGCGTGGCTCCTGCCCTACGACCCCAGCAACGAGAAGGAACGCATCCAGACCAGCGCGGTGGCCGCGCCCTCGGGCGATTACGGTTATCCCTCCCTGTTCCTTACAGGCCAGCGCTACGTACTGATCACCGAGGCCAACGCGGACGGGCGCTACGACGGTAGCCGACTCTCACACGTCGCGAATTCACCGCTATACGGCCTGGCCCTGGCCGACACGCGCGTCGACAGCACCGGTACTACCCCGTGGCGCACCGTGATCACCGGCGACCTGGCGACCGTCACGCAATCAACGCTTGTCGATGATCTCGCCGATCCTGCGAAGCTCACGGACACCACGTGGGTGAAGCCCGGCCGCGTGGCGTGGTCGTGGATCAGCGATCACGACAGCCCGAAGAGCTTTGAACGGCAGAAGGCCTTCGTGGATTTCGCCGCCGCCAACCGCATGCCGTTCGTGCTGCTGGATGAAGGCTGGAGCGATTCGTGGGCGCCGCAGCTCATCCAGTACGCAAACGCGAAACACGTAGACGTGTTGATGTGGTTCCCGTGGACGAAGCTCGACACGGCCGCGAAGCGCCAGGAGTGGTTCACCCGCATCAAGGGCTGGGGTGCCAAGGGCGTCAAGATCGATTTCATGGGCTCCGATAGCCAGGCACGCTTTCGCTGGTATGACGATACGCTCGCTGATACGGCGCGCTTCCAGCTCATGGTGAACTTCCACGGGGGCACCATCCCGCACGGGCTGGCCCGCACGTGGCCGCACCTGATGACCATGGAGGGCGTGCGCGGTGCGGAGAATGATCCGCCGGCGGTAGGCAACACGATCCAGCCGTTTACCCGCAACGTTGTCGGTTCGATGGACTACACGCCCGTCGCGCTCGACGTCGGTAAGCAGGAGGCCAGCATCGCGCACGAGATCGCGCTGCCCATCGTGTTCGAATCGGGCTGGACGCACCTGGCCGATAGCCCGGAGGCGTACCAGCGCCGACCGAACGCACTGATGTTCCTGGACCAGATTCCCACGGTGTGGGACGAAACAAAACTGATCTCGGGTGCGCCCGGCGGCGAAGCGATCTTCGCGCGCCGCAGTGGTGATCGCTGGTTCATTGGTGCGATCGTAGCCGGCCCTGCACGTCGGCTTAGCGTGCCGTTGTCGTCGCTGGGCGTGGGCCCGTGGCGCGCTGATATCGTGCGCGACGGGACGGGCCGGGGTGATGTCGCTCGCTCATCCCAGAACGTTACCGCCGATGGCTCGCTCTCGTTCGATGTGCCGGCCAACGGCGGCTTCGCGGCGATTCTCTGCCCGGTGGCGAAGGGCCAGTTCCAGTACGGCTGCTACCGCTAAGTGCCAGGCAACCAGCGCCGCCACCACGCCGGGGCCGGCATCACCCGTGCAAGCGGCACGCGGATCACGACGTGCGTGCCGCCGCCCGGCTCAGAGGTAATCGAGGCCTTGCCGCCGATGTTCTCGGCGCGCTCCTGCATGCCACGCAAGCCCCAATGCCCCGGCCTTCCGGCAGCGAGTATCTGGGGCTCGATCCCGCGTCCGTCGTCGTAGATGTGCAGTACCACTTCCGTCCCATCGCGGTGCAGCGTCACATCAATGCGGCTCGCCTCCGCATGGGCGACCGCGTTATGCACGGCTTCGCGGGCGATACCGTAAAGCTCGTCGCGTGCGAGTGGGTCCATGGCGCGCCATATCGGCGGCGCATCGACGATCACCGGCACCGCATGCTCTTCCGCGTAGGCGCGTGCCAGTTCCACCAGGCCGATATCCAGCGGCACCGCATCACCAAGGTGGTCACGTAAATCACGCACGCGGTCGCGCGCTTCCACGATGGCGAGCTCGGCTCGATCCAGCGCTCTTTCCATCGATGTGCGCAACGGATCGGCAGGAGGCACCCGGTTGGCCACGGCCTGGAAACGCATCATGAGGCCCTGGATGCTCTGCAACAGCGTATCGTGCAGCTCGCGTGCGATGCGCTCGCGCTCGGCATGCCGCTCGTGCAGGCGCTCGCGCAACTGCGCCTCGATCCGCCGCATGCGCATCAGTACCAATAGCCAGATCACGGCCGCGACGAGCACCGCCACGATCACGGCAAACCACGCGGTCTGGTAGAACGCCGGCGCCACGTCGATCCCCAGCGACGCACCTTGTTCATTCCATACGCCATCTTCGTTGGCGGCAGTGACACGGAACACGTAGTGACCCGGCGGCGGATCCGTATAGACCGCTTCGCGGTCCGTACCCGCGTCGCGCCAGCGCGTGTCGATACCATCCATGCGGTAACGGAAACGCACGCGCTCTGGCATGGAAAGGCTTGTCGCGGTGTAGACGATACGCAGGCGCTCGGTCTTGGCCGGCAGGCGAACCCGTCCCGCCGCGTCAAACCAGCCACTATCCGTCGCTATGCCACGAATGCTGACCGGTGGCGGCAGCGTATTGCGCGGCACGTCTTCAGGATCGATCGAGACGACACCGCTGGTCGTCGCGAACCACAGCCGCCCATCATCGGCGGCCACGGCCGTGGGCAACGGACGGAATTGTGCAGGGGTACCCGGCAGGCCATCGAGCGAATCAAACAGCATGGCCGGCACGCGGAAGTCACGATCGCGGCGCGCATGCGCCACATCACTGCCCAACAGGCGCACGATGCCCTGTGATGCGTTAGCCCAGTAATCCCCGTTGCGATCGCGCACGATGCCGGAAACGCCACGCACATCCATCTGCAATGGCAAGGGCTGCACGCGGCCACCTTCGACCAGGTCGATGCCGCGCTCACCCCCTACCCACATCGTGTCGCCATCGGGCAGCAGCGCCGTCACGTTGCCGACATCCAGGCCATCACGGCCGCCCAGCACCGTATCCCGGCCCGCTTCATCGCGAACAATGATCGTGTCGCGCGCGAAGCCCATCCACAGGCGGCTGGCACGGTCGCGCACCAGCACCAATGGCGAGGGATCGTTCGCGACGGCGGGCAGCAGTTCGCGGTGCCAGGCGCCCTGGCTGTAGTGATAGACGCCGGGCCGGTTGATCGATACCCATACCCCGCCGTGGCCGTCACCGACGATCGCCTGCACGCCGGTGAAGTCTTCCACCGGCAACGTCGCGAACGGCCGGGGCGTATCCCCATCCATGGTCCACACGCCGTTGGGGCCGCCCAGCCAGGTGGTTTGCGCATCGCGCGCCGCCGCGGTAATGGCCTGGGGAAACGCCACCGTGGTGGCGCCCAGCGCGCGCACATGCATGAGCGGGCGGTTCTTCGTGCCGACCCAGATCCCGCCCGCCGTGGCGGGCACGATCGCGAAATCCGTGGCACCCGATGGCGTTGGCGCGGGCAGCAGGCGGCTCGCGCGGAAGCGGTCCAGGCCGCGACTACCACCGACCCAGATGTTGCCCTCGCGATCCTGTATGACCGCGGTGATGTAGTCCGAGGTAAGCCCATCGCGTTCGACAAAGCGCTGTGCGGCCGTGCCTTCGGTATCGATCACCTGCCGCGCGAGCGCATCCACCCGCGGCACACGGCGCATGCCCTCGCCCTGGCTGGGCACCCACAGCGCACCGTCCCTGTCGAACAGCAGCCCGGAAGATGACAAGCGCAAGGTGGGACCAGCCTCGGCCGGATCGCTGGTGCCATTCCATACAGGGAGTACCCCGCGGTCGACGTCAGCTACCCATACCGTGCCATCGGGCGCTTCGGCAATGCGGTTGATCTTGCCCACGTCTCGCGTGGCGATGACAAAGTGATCGCCCCCCGGGGGCAACCAGCCCAGCGCGACATCGGAGGCCACCCACAGCCTGCCTTCGCGATCCACGCTGAGGTTACGCGCGCGGTTGCCGGGCAGGCCCATCTCGGTGCCGACCAGCGTCCAGTGGTTACCGCGCAGTTCGACCAGCCCATTGAACGTGGCCCCCCACAAACGTCCATCCGGCGTTCCCGCGATCGCGTAGATCGTTGCCGTCGGCAGCCCGGACGATGCGCCGTAATGCGTGGCCTTGTCGCCTTCCACGAAGCTGGCGAAGCCATAACGGAAGCCCACCCAAAGGCCGCCATCGGGCGGCGCGTAAAGCGAGGCCACGGTGGATGCGGGGAAGTCACCGCCCGTTCGCGGCCGGTAGCGCTCGAAGTGCACGCCGTCGAAGCGATACAGCCCGGTCTGCGTGCCTAGCCACAGGTAACCGTCGGCCGTCTGCGCAAGCGCGGTCACCTGCCCGGGCGCGCCTTCGCGCACGGTCCAGGCCGTGTGATAGAACTGCCCGATGGCGCGGTCGCGGGTATCCGTGGCCCAGGCCGCGCCCATCAGCGCCACCCAGCCGGCTAACGCCAGCGCTACCGCTCGCATCGCTGCGATCGCGTGTTTGAACCGCACTCCCCACCCCATGACATGGTCGCCGCAACGATAGCGGTTACCTGCCGCCAAGTCGCCTCGACCTATGGCCGATGCTCGGCGAGAAAGGCGAGCGCATCCGCCAGCACCCGCTCTGCCGCAGGCGAACGGTTAGGGTTCGCAAGAACATGAGCCGCGTGGTCATAGCCGATGAAGCGCCGGGACGATGCAGGCGTACCCAGCCATGCAAAGGCCTCGCGCATCGCCGCCACCGAGGTCAGCGTGTCGCTGTCCCCCGCGCCGCCATCCCATGCGCCGAACAAGACCGGGCAGGTGACCTTGCCCAGGTTGGCCGGCTGCATGCGTTCAACAAACAGGCGGGCGATCGCGCGGTAGGCATCGGAGTGCACGACGGACGACCAGTACTGCCGCTGATACGGCGTGCGATCGCCTGGCGGGACGACCGGCCCCTCGAGCAACGTAGCGGCGCGAAGCTGCTCCTCGTCGAACACGCGGATGCCCGGTGACCACGCGATAAGCGCTGCCACCTTGTCCGGATAAGTCGCCGCCAGGTCCAGTGCAAGCGAACCACCCATGGAGGTCGCGACGAGCAGCACGCGCTCGCCCAGGGCGAGTCCGATCTGGAAGGCCGCATCCGCGTCGTCGCGCCACTGTTGCGGCGTGGCACCCGCCATCGCCATCGGTTCGTCCGTCCCGTGGTCATGCAGGCGGTTGAGGTACAGGTGCGCGCCGCACGCCTGGGCAAGCGCCCGGTGGGCCGGGTCGCCTTCGGCCTGGCTCGCGGTGAAACCGTGCAGGTAAACGACCGAGAGGGCCCGTCGCTCACGCGGCACGCCTTCAAGGAACACGATGCGCGCCTGGTTATCGGGTTTCAGCCCGGGGATGGCCCCTTCGCGATCGTCAATCTCGCCAGCCAGCGTCTCCAGCGATGTCACGCGGCACTACCCGCCGGCACGCCAGCCTGGCGGCGCTGCATGGTGACGTAGTGGCCCACGGACCGGCACAGCGTATCCAGTTCGGCGACGGCGGGGCGCATGTCGCCGCCTGCATCGATCAAGACGCCGAGGTCATCGCACACCCGGTTCGCCCCGGGCACGCCCAGGTTGCCCAGCACGTTGCGTAAGGCATGCAGTGATTCCGAAGCGGCCGCGATGTCCCCGGCAAGCATCGCGTCGCGCAGGGCGTCCACGTGGCCATCGGAGGCGGTAGAGCATAGGTCGAGGAAGCTGGCGAACTCCGAGGGGCTGGCCAGCACGCGCATTTCATCCAGCGGCGTGGTGCCACCATGGCGCGGCTCGATACCGGGCAACTCGGGCTGCCACGCCTTTGCCGCCGTCGCCAGCGAACGCTCCGCAGCAATGGTCTCAATGATATCGAGCAGGCGCTGCGCCGCGATGGGCTTGGTCAGGTAGGCGCGCGCACCGGCCTTGAAAGCGATACGTACCGCATCCTGGCTGGAATCGGCACTGAGCATCACGATGGGCGGCACCGCCTGCGTGCGGCGCAATACCTCGATCCGGCCCAGCACATCCCAACCGGAACTCCCCGGCATATGCAGGTCCATGAAGATCAGGTCGAACGCATCCCGATCCATGCGTGCAAGCGCTTCGTCGCCGCTGGCGCTGAATACGCAACGATGGCCGGCGCGTTCAAGGATGCGCCCGACGATCTCGCGGTTGGCGGCGTTATCGTCCACCACCAGGCACGACTGCGGCGGCACGCGTGCGCTGTGCGCATCGAGCAGATCCACCAGCGGAATATCCGCCATGCTGCGCGCGCCGTACGCGGCACGCGGCATGGGAAAGCGCCAGGTGAACACCGAGCCGCCCAGCGGGTTATCAGCCACCTCGAGGTGGCCATTCATCTGGCCCGACACATTGCGAACGATGTACAGGCCGAGACCGACACCTTCCTGACGCCGGCTTTCGCCCACGCTCACCTGCTGGAACGGATCGAAGATGCGCTGCTTGTCCACATCGGCGATACCAATACCAGTATCGAGGACGGTGCAGGTGATGATGGGGTCGCGCCCGCCTACCCCTTCGGTGAGTTCAACGCGGACATCCACCGTACCGCCCGGCGGCGTGAACTTCAGCGCGTTGGATGCCAGGTTGGAGAGCACCTGCTCGATGCGCCCGGGGTCACCCATGAAAATGCCTTCCACCGATGCATCGCGGGCTACGCTGAAGGCAATCCGCTTGTCGGCCGCCGAGGGGCGGCACACCGCACCGACAGTCGCGAGCACTTCGTCAAAGGCGAACGGCTGCTGGCGCAGGGTAAAACTGCCGCCCGCAAACGATGCCACATCGAGTACCGCGTTCACGCGGTGGAGCAGCGCGTTCGCGCTGGTCGAAAGCAAGGCCACCAGGCGGCGCTGGTCGTCGTTCATCACCGAGGTATCGATCAGCGATGCCGCATGGATCACCGTGCTGAGCGGCGTGCGCATCTCGTGGCTCATCATGGAGATGAACCGGTGCTGGGCCTCACGTGAAGCGATAGCCTCAGCGGAGACCTCACGCAGGGCATCGATCATGCGGTACAGCGTCATCGGCAGTACAACGGTCAACGCCAGCGCGTAAAGAGCATAGGCCGGCCGGTTCACCCAGTAACCGTCAGGCGCCGCCACCGCCAGGATCGCCACGGACGCCACGACGCTGGCCGCGAAGGCGCGCCGGCTGTAGCGCATGCCCACCGCAACTGACAGGAACGGCAGCACAGCGGTGACGGTAATGACCAGCATGAACGCCGCTTTGAGCAGCACGGCTGCCATGGCGAAATTCGCCACCTGACCGATGGCATCGAGCCGGGAGGTGACCTTGAGCCAACCCGCGCGAACGAACAGCATCCAGAACGTGCTGGAAACGAACAAGGCCAGGGCGAGGGGGAAGACGTGGTGGGACTCGAGCGCCATGGGCGTCGGGCCATGCAGCCAGGCCGCGGTCCAGACCACGATGAAGCCGAGCAGCACGGTGCGCACGAGCGACACGTGATGCTCGCGGAAGCTCGCCACGATGCGGTCAATGCGCGGGTTGCGCAACCGCTCGGCGACCTCGCTGAGCATCACCGGCCCGGCACGCTTGCCGCTACCGCGATCGATCTTCATGCCAGGCTGACTTCCACCACTCCCCCAATACCCGCCTAGTCTATGTTCTGCCGCGACGCTGGCAAGTGGCTCATTTCGTTATCTTTCGATTACCCTGCAAGGGCTTTCCACGCCTTGCGCCACCTATCGATCCTGCCCCGGATACGCCTACGGCACTTTCGAATCGTTGACCGGGCGCATTTTACGACGAATTCCCGTCCGATTTTTCGCGGACAGCGGCGACACCCCGAGAATTCTACCCGGACTCAAACAGCGCCATCGCCCCGTCGGTCAGAATTCCCACGATCCAAATGTGCATGAGACGTGAGCAAAACCACCTCGCAGATGAGGATTTTCGAAAGAAACTTTCGGCTTTTTCCCGGTGGGTATGTAATCGTTTACGCGAACCGTGATGGGCAGCATGAAATTGCACAAATACCCATAGTTACACTGTTTTCTGCTGCGATGCATCAATGCGTTCAGACGGCTATACGGCCATGCGTGCACGCACGAAAGACGCTGGACAACCTAGCTAGGCTGCTGTACACCTTGGCGGGCAGTCCATTTGGATCGAGGCAAATGGATTATTTGCGACGGAGCGCGGGGAGGGGCTCTTCATAGCTCCAGCAATCGAAAGCCGCGGGCACGAACCCGCAGCTGCGTCCCCGTGTTGCCGTTATTTTCGGCATTGACCATTCGGGGAAGGCATGAAGTACCAGTTTCTGTTTCGCAGGACCGCTCTGGCGCTAGCCATGGGCACCTGTCTGGGCGGCATCAGCACCGCCTACGCGCAGTCGACCACCGGTAACCTCAACGGTTCCGTCCCGGCCGGCGGCAACCAGACCGTCGTCGTCGATAGCACCAACGGCCTGCACCGCGAAGTCGCGGTCGACGAGCGTGGTCACTACTCCATTACCCAGCTGCCGCTCGGCACCTACAACGTCACGCTGATGCGCGACGGTACGGTGGTCGATACGCGCAAGAACATTTCGCTTCGCGTCGGTGCCAGCACGGACGTGTCGTTCGCCGCTCCGGCCGCTGCGACGGCCGCGGACGCCACCTCGCTCAGCGGCGTGACCGTCACGGGTACGGCGATCCCGCCGATTGACGTCACCTCGGTTGACTCGCGTACCGTCATCACCTCCGAACAGCTCGCCAAGCTGCCGCTCGGCCGCAGCGCTGAAGCCGTGGCTCGCCTGGCTCCGGGTGTCGTGAACAACGGTGGCGGTTTCACCAGCGATACCGGCCGCTCGCTGGCCAGCTTCGGCGGTGCCGCATCGAACGAAAACGCGTACTACGTCAACGGCTTCAACACCACCGATCCGCTCAATGCGGCCGGCGGCATCCAGCTGCCGTACGGCGCGATCGACCAGCAGGAAATTTACACGGGCGGTTACAGCGCCAAGTACGGTCGTTCCGACGGCGGCGTGATCAACCAGGTGGGTAAGCGCGGCACCAACGAATGGCACTTCGGTGCGCAGATTCTCTGGGAGCCAAACTGGGCGCGTGCGTCTGGCCCGAACCTGCACTATGCGAATACGCCCTCGTCCGCACCGGCGGGTGACCTCTACCAGCCGAAGAGCCAGAACGACAAGTGGGCAACGACCGTTAGCGCATACGCCGGCGGCCCGCTGATCAAAGACAAGCTGTTCTTCTTCGCGGCAGCCGAGTTTGAGAAGGACGGCCTGCGCAATGTCAACGCCGTGGATAGCAGCACCCCTGCATCCACCAACACGTACGAGAACCCGCGCTGGTACACCAAGCTCGACTGGAACATCACCGACAACCACATCCTGGAATTCACCGATGTGGGTGACAAGCGCTCGGGCAGTGGTACGCGCTACGGCTATGACTACGTCAACATGTCGCGCACGAACACCATCGGCCCGGTGAATGACACGAAGGTCGGCGGCGATTTCTGGAACGCGAAGTACACGGGCTACATTACCGATAGCCTGACCATCAGCGCGCAGTACGGCAAGATGTCGGTCAAGAACTATGACCAGGCCGGCAACTACGATCCGACCCTCGCTCGCGTGGATGGATCGGGCAACCAGAACCCGGCTTTGAATGGCGGCACCGCCATCAAGAACACCCAGGTGGCCGACATCAGCTCGCCGGGTCGTGGCAACAAGTCGAACAACCTTCGTTTCGATGTGCAGTACGTTGCGGGCGATCACACGATTTCTGCGGGTATCGATAACGTCAAGTCGCAGGTGCTCGACTTTGGCAGCGTCAGCCCGGGCCCCGGCTACAGCTGGAACTACGGTTTCCAGAAAGATCCGAACGAAGAGATCAACAGCACGCCTGGGCGTAACTACGTGCCCGCGCCTGCGCAGTTCGCGAATGGCCAGACGGGTTACTTCGTCAGCCGCAATATCGTCTATAACCTCGTCAACGTGCGCTCCGATCAGAAGGCGCAGTACATCGAAGACAAGTGGCAGGTCAGCGATCGCTGGCTGGTAACGGTTGGTCTGCGCAACGATCAGTTCACCGACTACAACCAGTTCAGTGAGCCGTTCATCAAGCAGACCCGCCCGCAGTGGGCTCCGCGCCTGGGTGCCGCGTGGGACGTGAACGGTGATGGCAGCTTCAAGGTGTATGCCAACGCAGGCCGTTACTACCTCGGCCTGCCGCTGAATCCGGCGACGGGCGCTGCCGCAGGCTACGTCTCGACGCAGCAGTACTACACCTATTCCGGTATCGCTGCCGACGGTAGCCCGCAGGGCCTCACCCAGATGAGCGGCGTCGTTTCGGGCAACAACTCGTACGGTATCCCGCCCGACCCACGGACGGTCGCCGGCAAGAACCTGAAGGCGGAGAACCAGGACGAATACATCCTCGGCTTCGACAAGCTGCTGGGTGAGAACTGGTCCTACGGCGCCAAGGCGACCTACCGCAAGCTCAACACCGTCATCGACGACTTCTGCGATATCGACCTGGTCACGTCCAAGGCCGAAGCCGAGGGCCACACCGTCGGCTCGACCAACAGCTGCTACCTGGTCAACGGCGGCCATGGCAACACCTTCACCCTGCTCGACCCGTCCGGTAACCCGTTCACGGTGGACCTGTCGCGCAAGGAAATGGGCATGCCCGCCACCAAGCGTAAGTACTACAGCCTCGAGCTCTACATGGAGCACCAGTTCGACGGCACGTGGTACGGCAAGTTCGATTACGTGTTCTCGCGCTCGTACGGCAACACGGAAGGCCAGTCGCGTACCGATTCGCGCCAGAACGGCGCCGCCGGCAGCATGGACTGGGATAACAGCTATGTGATGGATTACGCCAACGGCCCGCTGGGCAACGACCACCCGCACGTGTTCAAGGCGTTTGGTTACTGGCAGTTCGCACCCGAGTGGCAGCTTTCGAGCAACTTCCAGATCGCCTCGGGCGCGCCGGAAGTGTGCCTGGGCTACTACGGCCCCGGCCAGACCGACCCGGCACTGTATGGAAGCGCTTACCACTGGTGCGACGGCCAGCCGTCGCCTCCGGGTGAGAAGGGCCGCCTGCCGTGGACGTACCAGTGGGACCTGGGCCTGACCTACCGCCCGACCTGGGGTGGCGATCGCCTGGCGTTCTCGGCCAACGTGTTCAACGTGACCAACCAGCAGCGCGCCGTGTTCCGTTATCCGACGGAATGGCAGTCGCGTGGTACGCCGCACCCGCTGTACCGCGTACCGCTGATCACGCAGGACCCGCGTTACGCGCGTCTGTCGGTCTCGTACGACTTCTAAACCGCTTTACCCAATCCCTGTGTGACGCTTGCGCCCGCCTCCCGGAACCAGCACCTCCCCTGCTGGTTTCCGGGAGGACCGGGCGCTCTTTTTTTATTGCGTGGCGGTCACGACGGGCTTGCCGTCCTTCAGCTCAAAGCGGAACGCATAGTCCAGGCTGAAGGGGGCAGTGCTGCGGGATTCGCTGAAGTTGCCGTGGGCATCCTCGTGTTCCTGCACGATCGTCATAGGCGTGTAAGCCCAATGCAGGGCCGCATCGCGGGTGGCGGCGAAGAACGCTTTGTGGGTGGCTTCGACGGAGCTGGCGTCGAGATCGCGGACATCCGACACCTTGCCTTCGCCATCCACGATGACCTTGGCACGGACCACGACCGTCGGCAGGTTCTCGGCCACAAGGGCTGGCGGATACGCCGGCGGATCATTCGTGATGGCCTGTGCACCGAACGAGCTTTGCCCATCCTGCATCTGGTATTCCCCGGCACTGCCAGCAGGAATGACCTCGTAGCTGACTTTGCCATCGCGCGGCGGTGGCGCCGGCCGGACCGGCTCCATGGGCGGCGCGTGGGCACAGGCCGCGATCAGCACCGGAACAAGGCAAGCGAGCGCGCGGCGGATCAATTCACCTCTCCCGACGCCGCGATCACCATCTCGATATAGCCGAGGATCTCGCTAACCGGGATGTCGAAGACCCCGGCATCGCCGTTGTCATACGCCTGGCGCCATACGGCGTAGCCGTCCATCCACACCTCGTCATCATCACCATCGCCTTCGTACGCCAGCAGGCTCTGGTCCAGCGTGGTGCGCGCCACCGCGGCGTGGTGCATCGCCGGCTGCAGGCCACCGGGCAGGCGATGGTTGCGCAGCTTCACGCCCAGGATGGAGATATGGAACACCTCCCCGTCCTCCGGCTCGATGTCCTTCTTGCGGATAACGACCCGCGAGGCTTCCTCACCCGGACGGGTGCGATAGGTCCAGGCCTGGCCCGGTGCGAACTCGGGTCGAGTCATTGGAAACTTCCTTGGGGGGACGGCCCGATCTTAGACCAGGACGAGACGGGATGGTCCACCCTGGCGGCGACAAGGCCCCGGATGCCGTATCCTTATAGGCCTGAGCCCGCACCCACCCCACGGGGGAGCGGCGCCACGCGCCAGGCAGCGCGGCCCGTGGGCCGCTTCCCCAGCTGATTCCAAGGCTTGCCGCGCGGGGCGCGGTGGCTTCGTCCCTATTTGTTCAGAGGCAACGCACACCATGGTGGCACTGGCGACCGAACACGTCATCGACGTACATCACTGGAACGATTCGCTTTTCAGCTTCCGCACCACGCGCGATCCCGGCTTCCGCTTCGAGAGCGGGCATTTCGTGATGATTGGCCTGGAAGTGGATGGCCGCCCCCTCATGCGCGCGTATTCCATCGCCAGCGCGCACTACGAGGAGCACCTGGAGTTCTTCAGCATCAAGGTGCAGGACGGCCCGCTCACGTCGCGGCTGCAGCACCTGAAGCCGGGCGACCCGGTGATCGTGAGCCGCAAGCCCACGGGCACCCTGGTGCTGAACGACCTGAAGCCGGGCAAGCGTCTTTACCTGCTGGGCACCGGCACGGGCCTTGCGCCGTTCATGTCGATCATCCGCGATCCGGAAACGTACGATCGCTTCGACAAGATCATCCTGGCCCACGGCGTGCGCCACGTAAACGACCTGGCTTACTCGAACTATATCGAGAACGAGCTCCCGAACCACGAGTACCTGGGCGATCTGGTCCGCGAGAAGCTGGTCTATTACCCCACGGTCACCCGTGAGGAATTTCGCAACCGCGGTCGTATCACGGATGCCATCGCCGACGGCGAAATGGCCCGCGCCACCGGCCTGCCCCAGCTGAATCCGGCCGAAGACCGCGTGATGCTGTGCGGCAGCCCCTCGATGCTGGAAGACATCTGCGTATTGCTCGACGGCGAAGGCTTCCAGGCCTCCCCGCGCACCCGCGAGCCGGGCGATTACGTGATCGAGCGGGCGTTCGTCGAAAAATAAACGGCGCGCCTATTTGCGGATGCGCCCCTGCCCTTCGTTATCCCAATAGCCGAAGATCCGCCGGGCGATGAGCTTATAAAGCCGTTTCCCGGTCGCCCGCCACAGCCGCGAATGCGGTGCGGGCTGGGCCAGGATCTCTTTTTGCCGGGCACTGAGCCGGTCGGCCACGTAGGTGCGCTTGTGCTTGAGCAGATGGCGCAGGTCTTCCCGCGCCAGCAGGCGAAACAGCGAGCCACGCCGGCCACGGGTCCAGGCGATCTGGAAATCCACCAACCCCGGGCTGCCATCCTCTCGCACCAGCCAGTTGGGCTCCTTGGCCAGGTCGTTATGAACGATGCCGCGCCGGTGCAGCACCGCCAGCAGGCGCAGGGCGTCGCGGTAATACGCTGCATCGAGCGGGCGGCCCACCTGCATGGGCTGGCCGGCCATGTAGCTGCGCTCGAGCACGTTGCCGTTCCACGCCAGCAGCCGCGGTACCCCATCCACGCCATCCAGCCGCCGCAATGCACGCGCCTCGCGCGCGGCCGCACGGCGCGCAAACCAGCGCGCCCACCAGCGCGCGGCGGCAATATCACGGCGAATGAGTACGACACCGTCGCGCTCCACGCGTTCGATGCGGCCCAGTTCATCGGCCTTTAGCAGGGTGACGGTTTCCGTCATCGCGTTGTGCACGCTGTTCCTTCGTTACGTTGACGCCCTCTGCGCTGCGTGGTGTCTACGCTAATATGCGAGCTTCGCAGGGAGAGAATGCCGAAATGCTGGTGCGACACATCCTGTCGCTGGTCATCGCCACCGCCGGGCTTGCCGCCTGCCGCGACGGCGCCGACCAGACGAACGGCGGACATACGGCGCCGCCCGCGCAGGCGAGTGCCGATAAGGATACCCGTTCCGGCCAGGAGCGCCTCTATACCATGGAGCTCTCGCTCCCCAAGCTGCCGCCCAAGGCGGATCCCCTGCGCCATGCGATCGATCGTTTCGTGGATGGCCAGAAGCGCGCGTTCCTCGATAGCCTGGATGCTCCGGGGGCCCGCGACCGGGCGCGTGAGATGCCATGGGACCTGAATCTGGACATCGCGGTTTCGGCACGTACCGATCGCTTCATCAATGTGCAGGTGGATGGCCAGGCCTTCACCGGCGGCGCCCATCCCGCCCCCATCGTGGACAGTTTCACGTTCGACAAAGATGCTGATCGGGTCGTCGGCATCCGCGAGCTGTTCACCGATCCCGATGCCGCCGAGCACGTGTTTGCCTCGGAAGCCCGGCGCCAGCTCATTACCCAACTGGATGACCAGGATGAGCCGCTCGCCTCCGATACCCGCCAGATCGAGGAAGGCACGGCACCCGGCAAGGATCACTACCGCGTGTTCAACCTGCTTACCGGGCCGGATGACAAGGTGCATGGCCTCACCTTCATCTTCCCGCCCTACCAGGTGGCAGCCTATGCGGCCGGCCCCCAGGCGATCGATGTGCCCAGTGAGGTGTTCTTCTCCTACCTGAAGCCGGAATACCGCGGGGCGTTCCGCTAATGGAAATCGCCCTTTACCTGCTCGCCGCGGCACTTATCGTCGGCGGCGTAGCGGGTGCCATCCTGCCCTTCCTCCCGGGCATCCCCATGATCTTCGGCGGGATCTGGCTGGCTGCCGCGGTCGACGACTACCAGCACCTGGGCTGGGGCTGGCTGGTGGCCATCGGCATCGTCGGCGCCGTGGGTGTCGCGCTCGATTTCGTCTCCGCGTCACTCGGTGCGAAGAAGATCGGTGCCACGCCAAGGGCCTTGTGGGGCGCGGGCGTCGGGACCACGATCGGGATGTTTTTCGGCATCCCCGGGCTCATCATCGGCCCGTTCGCGGGTGCGGTGGTCGGTGAACTGTCTTCGGGCAAGAGCATCCTGCGCTCGGCACACGTCGGGGTCAGCACCTGGGTCGGCATGCTCGTGGGCATGCTGGCCAAGGTGGTCATCTCCTTCCTCATGCTGGGCATGGCGGGCGTGGCACTGCTGCTCTCCTGACCCATCCGGTGGCACATGGCGCCCCCAGGCGCTCCCGGCTAGTCTCCGCTCACTCACCTGGGGAGATGCACATGTTCCGACGCCTTACCCTCGCTGCCGCGATCACGTTCGCGGTAGGTAGCCTGCATGCCGAGACGGCACAGCCGGCCTGGATCGCCCGCAGCAACGCCGATGCGCAGCTGCTGCTGGATGTCACCGCCCGCTTCAGCCCGGAATCGGCCACCGATATCGGCGTGAAGGGTTACGACGAAAAAACCGCCGACCTCGGCCCGGATATCGATAAACGCCAGCGCGCCGCGCTGGTCGAGGTGCGTGAGAAGCTGCAGAAGCGCCTTGCCGAAGAAAAAGACCCCAATGTGCACCAGGACCTGCAGATCCTGGTCAAGCAGATCGATGGCAACATCAAGGGCATCGACCTCAACGACAAGTACATGCTGCCGTGGTTCGATGCGGGCCAGATGATCTTCAGCGGTGAGTTCTCGCTGCTCAACGCCGAGAGCACGCCGGAGCAGAACAAGGCCGCGCTCGGTCGCCTCAACTGCTACATCGGTGCGACCAAGGGTTGCACGGCCCTGGTCGACCAGGCCAAGGCACGCACCACCGAGAAGCTGGGCGACAAGCAGCTGCTCGGTCCGGTGAAAGCCGATATCGAGCAGAAGCTGGGCAATACCAATCGCTACGTCGACGGCATCCGCAAGCTGTTCGCCGAGAAGAAGATTGCCGGCAGCGAAGCCGCGATGGCCACGCTCGACAAGCAGCTGAAGGATTACAACGCGTGGCTGAAGAAGACGGTGCTGCCGCGCTCTCGCACCGATTTCCGCCTGCCCGAGCCGCTGTACGCCTACAACCTGGAACAGGTGGGCCTGGACATCGCGCCGCGTGACCTGATCGGCCGCGCTGAGCTCGAGTTCATGGAAACCTCGTACGCACTGCAGCAGCTCGCGCCGGTCGTGGCTAAGGCCGAGGGCCTTCCCGATGGCGACTACCGCGATGTGCTGAAGGCGCTGAAGAAGAAACAGCTCGCCAAGGACCAGGTGGTACCGACGTACCACGCCGTCATTGGCAAGATCGAAGACACCATCCGCAAGCAGCGCATCGTAGAGCTGCCCAAGCGCGAGCTGGCCATGCGCCTGGCCTCCGAAGCGGAGAACGCACGTACGCCGGCACCGCACATGGATCCGCCGCCCTTCATCAACAACACCGGGCAGCGTGGCACCTTCGTGCTCACCACCGGCAACCCGCCGGCCAATGGCGATGCGTCGCAGATGTACGACGATTTCACCTTTGAAGCCGCCGCATGGACGCTGACCGCGCACGAAGGCCGCCCGGGTCACGAACTGCAGTTCGCCGCCATGGTGGAACAGGGCGTGTCGCTCACCCGCAGCCTGTTCGCTTTCAACAGCGTGAACGTGGAAGGCTGGGCCCTGTATGCCGAAGCCGAGATGGTGCCGTACGAGCCGCCGGCAGGCCAGTTCATCGCCCTGCAGTTCCGCCTGCTGCGCGCGGCGCGTGCGTTCCTCGACCCGATGCTCAACCTGGGCCTGGTCGATCGCGACCGTGCGCACGATATCCTCGTCAACGACGTCGGCCTTTCCGAGCCCATGGCACGCCAGGAGCTGGATCGCTACACGCTGAACTCGCCCGGCCAGGCCACGGCGTACTTCTACGGCTACTCGCGGATCCTGCAGCTACGCGCTGAAACCCAGGTGAAGCTCGGCAAGAAGTTCGACCGCAAGGCGTTCAACGATTTCCTGATCGCCCAGGGCCTGCTCCCGCCCGATCTGCTCGCCGAAGCCGTACGCACGCGCTTCATCCCCGAGCAGCAAAAGAAATAATAGGTAAATGTAGGAGCGCGCTTGCGCGCGATACGGCGAAGCCCGCTAACACCCAGGCTTCAGACCCAATCCATCGCGCGCAAGCGCGCTCCTACACCATCCTTAGCGCGGCGCGTCGGGAATAACGTAAAGAAGAATGGCGAGGTAATGCAGCACGCTGCCCGCCAGTACGAAGAAATGCCAGATCGCGTGCCCATACGGCATGCGCCGCGAGACGTAGAACGGCACGCCCGCGGTGTACGCGATGCCGCCGGCGAACAGCAGAACGAGCCCGCCCGTTTCAACGTTCTCACGCAACGGCTCGATGGCGACCACGGCCACCCAGCCCATCAGCACGTACATGATCACCGCCGCCTTGCGGTAGCGCTTGAGCATGCCCAGTTCCGCCGCGCTGCCCAGGATGGCCAGGCCCCAGATCGTGCCAAACAGGCCCCACCCCCAAGCCCCCGGCAACGCCAGCAGCGTGAAGGGCGTATAGGTACCTGCGATCAGCAGGAAAATGGCGATATGGTCCAGCGTGCGGAACGTGCGCTTGGCAACGCCGCCCGGTGGCACCGAGTGGTAGAGCGTCGATGCGGTGTAGAGCAGGATAAGCGTCGCGCCGAAGACGGAACTTGCCACCACCGTGCGTGTTCCGCCGTACATGGCGGAGAAGGCAACCAGTACCGCGAGGCCGATAATGCTGAGCACGATACCCAGGCCGTGTATCAGGCTGCTTGCGAGTTCTTCGCCAAAGCCGTAGCGCGGCTGGGCGCTTTCGAGGGACATGCTCTTTCCGCGGTGCACAAAGTGACCACCGAGGGTACTCCAAGCCGCCGCCCGATGCGAAAGGTTCGCAACTGGGGCTTGCCTCGGGCCACCGGGCGGTGTTCCATGCAGGCATGACCCTCGAACTCCTCCTCAATGTCCCGCGCCTGCCCCTGCAGGGGGCCGGCCTGCGTGCCGCCCTGGCCATGGCCTCGCGTATCGCTGCCCGGCTCGATGGCATGCACGTTGTCGATATGCCCGCCGCCGCCTTCACCGTGCCCGAGGCGGTGCCGATGCAACTAGACGCGGTACGGCAGCGGGCGACCGAAGCCCGTGCGGTGGCCGGCGACTGGGGTGACCTGCTCGCCGCCCACGGCCTGAAGGGCAAATGGCGGGTCGGCAACGGCGATACGGTGACCCTGCTCACCCATGCCTCGGCGGGTTATGACCTGGTCGTGATGGAACGTTCGTCCACCATGCGCGGCGATGCGCCCATTGGTTTCGGCGTGGTGTCGCGTACCGTCTTCGGCGCCAGCCGTGGCGTGCTCGTGGTGCCGGATACGGCACCGGTCGAGACCCTGGGCGAGAACGTGCTGGTGGCGTGGAGCGGCAGCCGGGAGTCGGCGCTTGCGCTCCGCTCGGCCCTGCCCCTGCTGCGCAAGGCCGGCAAGGTCACCGTGATCGACGGTAGCCGCGACGAGGAAATCGGCACCTGCGCGCTGCCGGACACGGATATTTGCGGGTGGCTGGATACGCACGGGGTGAAGGCCGACGTGCGCCAGCTGGATGAGTCGGCGCTTTCTTCGCCGGGCCCGGAGCTGCTGAAGATCGCGCATGACGCGGGGGCGGACCTGATCGTGATGGGCGCCTGGGGCCGCTCGCGGCTGTCCGAGCTGGTACTGGGTGGCACCACGCGCTATCTGTTCATGCAATCGGACATCCCGATGCTGGTCGCACATTGAGGCCGCGAATCGGTCAGAGCTAACCGAAATAGCCATCCAAATGAAACTATTGCAAGTCCCTGCGAACCCTGCCTAATCTGAACCCGGACCTGAACACGATCCCCGCCGGTCCCCACCGGCCGTGTTTGGCGCCACGCAGTACGAACTATGCAACACCTTCACCCACATCGAAGGAGGTGGCTCATGTCGTTCGCCCGTCCGCAGGCCCTGTCCGGCATTCATCCGGATTCCGTTCGCATCGTTGCCATGAGCGCGGCCATCGCACTCAATGCCGCCGCACTCATCGCCGTCATGCGGCCGATGGTGGCGGAAATCGCCACGTTCAAACCCACGATCCAGTCCATCACGCTCATCGACCATCCGACGCCGCCTAAACCGGTGCCGGTCCCGGAGTTGAAGCTACAGCCGTTGGTGAAGGCCACCCCGGTGACCACGCCGAAGCCGCATGAAGTAGCTCCCCAACCGCCCGTCGTCGCGGCCACGCCGACCGATGAAGGGATGGTCCAGGCACCGCCGGTGAGCGAAGCGCCGGCAACGCCAGGGCCCGTGGTCGAAGCGGCGCCCGTTGAGACCACGCTGGCCTACGTGGCGGCGCCCGCTCCAAAGTACCCGACCCAGGCCATCCGCGGCCGCATGCAGGGTACGGTGACGCTACGCGTACTCGTCGATGAAAGCGGGAAGCCACTCGAGGTGGTGGTGGAGAGCAGTAGCGGCCACCAGGTGCTCGATGACGCGGCTCGCAAGCAGGTGCTCGCAAGCTGGCGGTTCCAGCCGGCGGTACAGAACGGCCAGCACGTGAAGGCCTGGGCGCGAATCCCCGTGACCTTCGACCTTCGCTCGCTGTAACGCCCAACGTTCGCCCGCTTCACCGTCAGTGTAGGAGCGCGCTTTCGCGCGATGGGGTTCACGGCAAGCTCCCATCGCGCGCAAGCGCGCTCCTACAGGATTTGTTCGGGCTTAACGCGGCGCGTGCATTACCACGACATCGGGCTTGCGGGTGGCGCGGGCGATGAGCCACACCAGCGCAACCACGAACGCCACCGGGATGAGCACCGGCAGGAGGGCCAGGGCGACCACCGGGGCGATGGCGAGCATGAGCACGCCACCGACCAGCGCACCTACCAGGCTGGCAACAATATGGAAGACGCCGCCGATAATGCCGAACACCAGCTTGAGCAAGGCGCCCACCAGGGCGAAGGCAAGCCAGAAGCCAGCAAACAGGACAACGAGCGAGGTCATGACGATCATGGTGTGTCTCCGTGCAACGGCCGCCCCATGGGCGGTGCGCAGGTTCGATGCGGGGTGCCGGCAAACGGTTTAAAGGCCGGTTGAAAGACCGGGGTTACGCCTGTTTAACAGGTGCCATGGTCCACTGGGGCCAGTCGATTTGCCGGGGCGGCCCGTTCCATGGGTAAGCGTTCTTCCATCATCAAAACCTTGCGGGACATCGCGTTCGACCACTCGGACACCGGTGCCCCCGACCTCGCCTCCATGGGGCGAGAGATAGGCAGCGCCCTGCACGCCCGGCATGACGAAGTCACCGCGGCGCTGGGCGCCCTGCGCGAGCGCCGGCGCGGTTTCGAGCGCTGGATGCTCGCCGAGCGTGCCAAGCCGGCCGTCAGCGTGCTGGTGCTTGCCTGGCCGCCGGGCTACGCCACGCCCGTGCACGACCATGGCGGGCTCTGGGGCCTCGAGGCCACGATCGCAGGTGCGCTCGAGGTTGAGTCGTTCCTCAAAGATGGCACCGCCGAAACGCTGCGCAGCGTCGGCCGCACCTGGCTGGGCCCTGGCGATGCCACGTGGTTCGAGGGCGCGGAGGAGCACGCCCATCGCTGCCGCAATTTGTCGCGGCACGACACAGCGCTCACGCTTCACGTGTACGGTGGCGATCTGGCACAGTACCTCGCGTACGAGCAGCCGGGTCCTTCTGGACACTGGATCGCACGACCGAGGCAATCGATCATTGCGGGACGCCTGACGGCCTGACGGTCTCACGGCCCTCCACCCCAACCTACGGGCGAAGGACCAATACATGTTTCAAAAGGTCGCCATCATCGGCGGTGGCGCGGCAGCGGCGACGCTGGTGAGTGAACTGCTGGAGCGCAGGACACCCAAGCCCTTGCACCTCACCTGGTTCGCGGGCAGCGCACAGCCCGGCCGGGGCGTCGCCTACGGCACGCCCTCCGATCGCCACCTGCTCAACGTCCGCGCGGCGTCCATGGGCATGTTCGTGAGCAAACCCGGCGGGTTCCTCGAGTTCGCCCAGGCGGGTAATCCGGCTGTGAAGGGCTCGGATTTCCTGCCGCGCAAGCTGTACGGGGATTTCCTGCAGTCGCGCGTGGATGCCGCCATCAAGAACGCCGGCCAGCTTGGCCACGATATCAACGTCATTCCGTTCGCCGCTGAATCCCTCGTGCCGTCCAGCGAGGGCGTGACGGTCGGTTATGGCGATGAAGAGGCCCACGCGCAGGCGGCGGTACTCGCCATCGGCTCGTTGCCCCCGCGTCCGCTACCCGGTGTGCAGGATGCCGCCATCGCCAGCGGCCGTTACGTCACCGATCCGTGGCCGTATCTCGCCGCCGCGGAAAGCGACGACCGGCCGTTGCGTGTGCTTGTGGTCGGCCTTGGCCTGACCGCCGTCGACGTGGTCCTGGAATTGTCGGCGCGCTGGCCCAATGCCAGCTTCACCGCACTGTCCCGCCACGGCCACCTGCCTGAGCCACACCTCGCCGCCGCTTCAGCACCGGGCGATGATGGCAACGACCTGGCCGAGCAGATGGCGGATGACCCGAACATCCGCGTATGGCTGCACCGCCTTCGCGAAGCCACGGAAAATGCCGAGGACTGGCGCACCGTGGTCGATGGCATGCGCCCGCACACCCAGGGCCTTTGGCAACAGCTGCCCGCTTCCGAACGTGCGCGCTTCCTCCGCCACGCCCGCTGGGCGTGGGAACGGGCGCGCCACCGCATGCCGCCGCAGGTGAACAAGAAGGTTCATGAGCTGGAAGCCGCCGGCAAGCTCCATCGCCTGCGTGGGCGCATGCAATCCGTGTCGCTGCGCATGGATGGCGATCTGGATGTCGTCCGCCGTTTCACCGGACACGACGACACGGTCACCGAGACCTACGACATCGTCATCCAGACGGTGGGCCTGAACACCGACACGCTGCGCACGGATCACACCCTCATGCGCCAGCTCGTCATCGATGGCCTGGTCACGCCCGACCGGATGGGGCTCGGCCTCTCGGCACAGCCCGATGGCCACCTGCTCGACGGGGACGGCAAGCCCCGCGGCAACCTGTTCGCCATCGGCAGCTTGTTGCGTGGTGCCCTGTGGGAATCCACCGCGATTCCGGAAATTCGCAAGCAAGCGCAATCACTGGCGAATCTGCTGGTCAAATAACCTCACCACTGTAGGAGCGGGGGGGGGGGGGGGGCCCCCCCGGGGGCGCGCCCCCCCCCCCCCCCCCCCCCGCCCCCCCCACAAACCACTGAGCCCCCCCGGGGGGGGGGGGGGGGGGCTTCGGCGGGGAACACACGGGGGGTGGGGGGGGGGCCCG